>NZ_JADBTZ010000366.1:0-15503 GCF_020245885.1 Microcystis sp. M165S2
TCTTGCGTGCCGACCTACTACGCAAACTATTCTAGCACGCTAAGAATTGAGTTGTCAATCGTGCTTCGCTATTTCTATGCTGGCGGAACCTTTCATCTCCGAGGTAAAACCGAGAGCCTTCAAGCCGACATTTCAGGTAAACGGCAAACCATGACCAAATCCGCCAGCAGACGGATTTGGTGGCAACTCATTGGTTATTTCTGGATTTAACCAGAGCGATCGATTTGTTAGATTTTTAATAGTCGGTCTGTCAACCGATAGATAGAAACAGTCAAAACATCAGAATCAGAGATCAAAGTATGAAACTTCCTACAGGGTTACGGCGCACTATTACCCACGCTTTGGCAACTTTTCTAGGAATTATGCTCGGTTTTAGCAGTTTAGCGGCGGTAAATGCTCAAAATCTGCCCAGCGTTGCCGCCGATGTGGCCAGAATTACCCCAGAGATGACGGCGGAAAGTTTTGTCGCTAAGGCAGTGGCGCGCACGGGTGCGGCAGTGGTGCGAATTGACACCGAAGCGATCATTACTCGTCCCAATAGCCCCTTTTTTGATGATCCTTTTTTTCAGGAGTTTTTTGGGGAACAGTTTCGTGTCCCGACACAGCAGCGAGTGGCGGGCCAGGGATCGGGTTTTATTATCGATGGCAGTGGTTTAATCTTAACTAATGCCCATGTGGTCGATAATGCCGATAAGGTAACGGTGACATTAAAAGATGGTCGTAGCTTCAAAGGAGAAGTACGCGGTACTGATGAGATCACTGATTTAGCCGTGGTGAAAATTAATCCCCAAGGGGAAAAATTACCTGTAGCCGTCCTCGGCAATTCCTCATCCATACAAGTGGGGGACTGGGCGATCGCAGTAGGCAATCCCGTCGGTCTAGATAATACGGTAACTTTAGGAATTATTAGCACGATCGGGCGCTCGGCGGCTAAGGCGGGTATTCCCGATAAACGCATTGATTTTATCCAAACCGATGCCGCTATTAACCCGGGCAATTCCGGCGGTCCTTTACTCAACGCCCAAGGGGAAGTCATCGGCATCAATACGGCGATTCGTGCCGATGCCATGGGGATCGGTTTTGCCATTCCCATCGACCGGGCCAAGCAGTTACAAGCGACCCTAGAATCAGGTCAAAAGGTGGCCCATCCCTATATCGGTGTGCAGATGGTTAATCTAACTCCCGATTTAGCCCGGGCTAATAATCAAAACCCCAATTCTGCCATGATCGTCCCAGAAGTGTCGGGAATTTTGGTGGTGAAAGTCCTACCCAATACCCCCGCCGAAAAAGCCGGGATCCGTCGCGGGGATGTGATTGTCAAAGCTAATAATCAACCGGTTAGCGATGGCGGTGAGTTACAGGAAATGGTGGAAAAAACCGGGATCGGTCAATCTTTACCCCTCAGGATCAGAAGGGGTGAAAGGGCGATCGATCTCACCGTAATCACCGCCCAAATGTCGAATCAGTAATCGGCGGTCAGTGATCAGTTATCAGATGTGAGTTTTCATGCCTTGATTGAGCAGCGACGAAAATCTTTTCAGGACTCGTAGCGCCGATAAAGCCGCTGCAACTTGTCATAGAAACGCTTGCGGACTTTTTCCGGGGAGATCAGCAAGCAATCTTCTCCGTAGGGGAGAATTTCGCGGAAAAACCAGAAGCTACTCGTTACCTGTCGGGTAATCTGCCGGACAAGGGGATCGATCGAGATCAATTCGTTGGCAATATCGATAGCGGTTTTGGTCCGGTACGATCGAGCTAATCCATCGAATAGCTGAAACTCGGCCGAGACGCTATCAAGCTGACTGCGCCACTTGCCCTTAGGGATCGGGGTAATTAAGGAATCGTTGGGGATTCGATCGAGCCGTAAACTCCAATTATGGTGTAGTTCGGAAATATCTTGATTTCCCTCGGTTTCCTCGCACCAGCAGTCGAGATATAGCCGCTCCTCGTGACGATTGATAGCGGCATGGTAAAGATGGAATTGCCAGAGTCGATCGCCCGCATCCTGATAGGATAACTGAAACGGTTGTTGTCGGAGAATACAGCGATCGAGTTCCAGCCGCCATGGTGGGGGAGGATTATCGAGGCGGTCTTCTAGCTCTTTGCGTAAGGGGCCTGACAGTTCGCTCCGTTCTAATAGTAGTTTAGTTAGTTCCAGGGCGATGGGGATTTGTCCAGCATCAATGAGAGAATCGATCGCCTGTTGGAGCATCTGCAAGCGAGCGGGCTTCCAGTCGTGATTAGGGGCGATTTTAAGCTTATTACGGGCAATTTCTTTGATTAACTTCGATATATTCGGTTTATCTCCCCACAATAGCCCGAATTCACTGGCAAGGATTTCTAGGGCCTGTTTTTCTTTTTCACTGACCGATAAAGTGATTGATTGTCCTATCCGGCTCATAGTTTATAAACATACGGACACTTTTTCTGGTATTTAGTTGCTCTTTGCTTCCTCTGCATTTGATAATAGACATAGACAGACGCTACGGACATCGATCGATATATCCATCGGATTCTCGCCATTTTTTTTGATAGAGGCTAAATATGAATAGGCTAGTAGAAAAAATTACGGCTATTGTCGAAAAACTACCGAATTTAAAACTATTAATTCTCTTCGGTTCTAGAGCGCGTGGAGAGCATAGACCTGATAGCGATTGGGATTTCGCTGTTTTATACGGGGAAAGAAGTGATCGCAAGGATATTTCGAGTCTGTTGAAAATTTATACACTGCTCGAACAAGCTTTCGAGATTCCCGATGACAAAATTGATGTGGTTGATTTAAAAGAATGTTCGCCGATCCTCGCTCATTATGTCGCGCGGGATGGTCAACTTCTATACGAACGGGAAACGGGACTATTCGAGGTATTTAAAGAAAAATTTCTTATGAATCCTGAAGAATCGAAAGCGTTATACCGTCAATTACGGAATAATCTAGAGATTTCTCTACGAGAAAAAGGAGTGTAAATCCTATTCAACCTCTGATCGCAATAGACGAATTAAACCTCATGAATCGATACCTCGCCGGGTAGTGATCCGATAGTAGTGGTGAGCTACCTTGCTTATCTAGCCTGAGTTGTGTAGAATATTGACTAATAAAAATAATTACCTGATAAATGTAAAAAATTTGCTTTTTATGATTCAAGAATTTGCTTTTTATGATTGCTTTTTCTATCAAAATCTTCTCTTGAATTATTAAATCTTGGTTGGATGGCGATGAAGATTTAGAACATAATCTTCTAACAAAAGATTCACCAGCTTCAATATTTCTTTGTCCTAAATGTGGTTCTTGCCATACCATCAAAAATGGTTCTACACATAATGGCAAACCCAAACGTAAGTGTAAAGATTGTGGTCGCCAGTTGGTGAGCAATCCCACTAATAAAACCGTCTCTGACGAAACCAAACAATTAATTGATAAACTCTTGCTCGAACGAATTTCCTTACGAGGAATTGCTAGAGTAACTGGAGTAAGTTGGTCATGGTTACAAAATTATGTCAACAATAAACTTGCGTCTGTCCCACGTCAAGTAAAGGTTTCGGAAAAATCAAAAAGCAAATTGGTCAGAGAATGTGATGAGATGTGGTCTTTGGTTTTTTCTAAGACGATAAAGGTGTATATTTGGCTGGCAATTGATAGAAAAACAAGGGAAATTATTGGTTGCTATTTAGGAGATAGGAGTCGTCAATCAGCCAAAAAACCTTGGATCCAGTTTACCAGGTGTTTACCGACAATGTGCTGTTACTTACACAGATTTTTGGGAGTTCTATAAGACAGTAATTCCGAGTAAACGTCATCGAGCCGTGGGGAAAGAAACTGGTCAAACTAATCATATTGAAAGATTAAATAATACCTTTCGACAAAGGATTTCTCGGCTGGTGAGAGAGAGTCTATCTTTCTCTAAAAAAATGGAGAATCACGTTGGCGCTGTTTGGTATTTTATCCATGACTACAATGCACAGCAAAGCAAAGGATTAAGCCTCCATCACTACTACCGAATCACCACCGAAAACGGAATCAAGAGAACTTTCCCGTGCATATTTTTCGGACTTTAGGCGCTAGATTTATTGGAGGTTTCCTTAATTTGTACCCGGTAACAGGATATCAGAAATTCTCTTAATCCCTCATACAGCAAAGGTTATGTCCTTTTGTCAAAGGGGAAGTCCAGATATAACCGATCCTCGTGAACAGCGATCGCAAATTTTACCCCGATTTGTACTGTTGGCAAAGATCTAATAACATTTGTTTGATCCGGTTGCGTAATGACTCTGGTGTAAGTACAATACAGCGATTCCCGTAGGGTAAAATCTCCCGGATAAACCAAAAAGGACTAGAAACCTTACGGGTTATAATTCTCTTTCCGTTTACCTCTCGGTCGTCGATATCCCTTGTCTTCCTTTCATAAGCCTTCACGAGATCTTTTTCTAACTGTAATTGTACTTCTATAAAATCGAGACTGTCTCGCCATGGTTCTTCGATCGGGATCAGGCTTTGAATACGAGAGAATTTAAGACAGCGATTGTGAACAAGCTCGGGAAAGTCTCGCTGATCTTCTTCTGGCAGGTCGACCGTTTCCTCACACCAGATCTCCAGATAGAATTCTTTTTCCCGAAACATGATCTCGGCAGAGCGAACGGTAAATTCTAGGGTCTGTCCCTGAGAATTTTTGTACATTACCCGAAAAGCTTGCCGGTCATGGATATAGCGCTCCACTGTCAGCCGCCAATCGCGATCATACTGACTCACCTGTTCGGAAATCTCCCGACGCTCTTGAGGGGAGAGATTTCCCCTCTCTAAAAGAAAATTAGAAAGAGTCTGGGCCGGTTCGATGTGACCCGATCGCACCAGACGGTCGATCGCTTTCTTGATCGCTTCGACCCGCTTTGCCGAGAGGGTAAAAGGTTCACCGATCTCCAGTTCCCCTTCGGCGATGGCGGCGATCAGACCCGATGGACTAGGACTTTTCCCCCAAAAGATGTTAAAACGTCGGGCGATCGCTTCTAGCTTCTCCTTCGTGCCGGGAGGAATTGACAGTGTAATTGTTTCTTTTTTGCGATTCACCTTAAAAATATACTTGCAGTTTTAGAATATTTGCGCTATACTACCTATATTGTAATGATAAATGAGCGCAAAAAGCTATGGTAAGAGGAAATGAGGGGGATATACCACTGACAATGGTTCTGCGTCCGTGTAACCTTTTGTCGGGAACTCGGAAAATATTGATCAGCATGGTGTCACCGCCACATCGTTGTGGGGAGTTCAGGCGATCTAAAACGGCAGATATCTGGAGTGAACAAAAGGAGACAGAGTAGCATGGACAACCTCATAGACAAAGATCGCATATTGCCCTGTCTGGCTTCTATCCCTAATAGGGATTCGATGAAAAGGCTAAACAGTAGCCTCAATACTTGTCAGGTTTCAATCCCTCTTAGTATCAGGGGTTCAGTGATCGATCATCTTACCATGATATGCTTAAGAGAATGATTTGCTTTTCTTGCCTCAGACTTGTCAGGACGTGAACAGTGAGCTATATTAAAAGAAGCCGTTTGGAGTCGGCTATCTATATGATTAAACTTTTCTGCCTTGCATTATAGCAAAGCTGACTCCAGATGGATACCCATGTCAATAAAACGGAGGTCAGTAATGGCTAATTTGGACGATATTTATCAGCAAATCGAGCATCTTCTGCACCAAATCGAGCGTCTTTGGCGCGAGATCGAAGAACTTAAACAGTCTCCAGTCTTGGATTCTGAAGGCGAAGTCAGAATTTACGCTGATTTAACCTAGAATCCCAGCAATAACGCCTCTAGAGAGCGGAAGTAGGCACTTTTCAGCCTACTCCCTCAAAATAAGAAATCAAGGAAGGACAGCACTATGTCGATTAAACAACTTTCACTTTTCGAGAATGTTCCTCCAGAGCAAGATACAAAAGCGGTTACGACTCTGGAAGAGATTAATGATCTCGACATTATTATCTTATTGAGTGCTTTGGCCGCGAATGCGATCCCTCAAACCGACTCGACATTAATTTCCGCTTTAGCTAACGATCCCAGAGCGATAGCGATCGCCCAAACCTTCGATCGTCCTAAATTGGTTAGACAGTTACGACTTTCTCAACCTCAAAAAGAAAGCGAGTTCATTAAACCCACGTTTAAGGGAAATCAAGTTTTTTATCGAGAACGAGAGATAGGTAGGATACAGCTTGTGTACAAATCACCGTCACCGGGAGAGCTACAGGCAAAATTAACTCATGAAAGCACGATTGATCGGTTTTTAGAGTTTTTGCAGAAAAAATATCAGATTGTTTCCCTGCATGAAAGTAATTACCATGTGCAGATTTTTATTCCACAAACTCAACAATCGAATAATATTGAGGAACTTTGGATAGAATTTATCGAGAAAGTTATTTTTTCTATCTATGGAGACTTTCAATATCAGCTATCAGGGTTAATGCAAACTTTTATGACAATGCTAAAAAGTGTTACATTAGCGGGACGAGGTTTTAGCACCCTAGAAATTCCGATCATTACTAGAGATCAAGCCAAGGTGTTAGCCGCTTTATATTTAGCCGTTTTCGAGCAAGTCAATGATCGCCAAAATCAGCGCCAGAAAAAGATTGATCTGCTAATTAAAGCGATTGAATCTGGAGAACTTAGCTTGAAGGATTTAAAATCCACGCAAAAGGAGCTAGAAGATAAACAAGAAATGCAAGCTAAAGAGTTTAAAAAATACAGAGATTATTTTCAGAAAGTTTTGTCTAAATTATTAGATGAGCAACGAGCTATTTATCATGAGATAAGAACCCTTGATGAGCAACTGAAAAAAACTGGTTTGTCAAAAGCTCAAGTTAGCAAATTACAGAAGCAAAAGGATAAAATAGAGTCACAAATTATTTTTCATGAAGGATCGATCGAGGAGAAGCGGAGACTTTTAGAAGAATCGGATGGAAATCCGTTTGAGTTTATAAAAAAACAAAAACAAACCGATCTATTGAAGCCAATTCAAGCGATCGCTAAATCTTTTAACAAAACAGCCACAGAACAAATTAACTCGACTCGTGGCGATATTTTCACTCAATGTATATTAGAGATGTATCGTTTGTTAGAAAATCCAAAACTCGAAACCATTCCAGAACCGCTTTTAACGATTGGCCCAAAAACTTTAGCAGCAAGGACAGCGGGAGACGATGGTAAAGATTTTTGTTACTCTTGCGGAGTAACTTTAGATGCTAAAACTGCGCGGTGGAGAGTAGCTAGATTTATGTTCGAGCGACCGTCTCAACGTCGTCAATCATCCTCTAGTGAAGATAGACCTTTCATTTGCTCTTCTTGTTCTGTATTATCGTTTGCCTCACCCTTAAAAGTAACGGATGATAGTATTATCTTACGACTCAAGCCTATTCGAGAAAAATCTGGCTATGATGATAGAGTTAGATTATATAATCTAAAAGAATACTTGAGAGGATTAACTACTGGTGAACTAGATGTTACTGCGGGAAAATATATTATTTTAAATTCTCAAAAAGATAAAACTAACAATGGTGATATCGCTTCTCAAAAATTAGGATTAAAGCAGTACGCTTTAGCCAAGATTGCTTCTAAACTTCCTTTAGAGGTTCTATCGGATTGGGAAATCGATTTATATTTACAAAAAAGTACACCAGATAAGCTAGAGCGAAGACAACTAATTTTGCTTAAAGGAATAATGGAGGGATATAATCAAAACATCATTATTAAAGATGCTAAAACCCAGGAACAAAAAAATGAACAAAAAATAAATCTTAAACTTAAAGATGCTAAAACCCAGCAACAAAAAAATGAACAAAAAATAAATCTTAAACTAGGAGACGCTATTCGTTATGTACAACAAGATATGCCTTACTTGGCGGAATTTATTGTATCTGGAGTTCCCGACTACAATCTCAAATTTGAAAACAAGATATGGTTAGAGAGTATTCGAGAACTCTACTGGAAACAAATCAATGAAGACGTGAGAAATCAAAAACGATCAAAAGGAGTTTATTCTATGTCAGAAACAACAATGTCTAAAAGAGCTAAAATCTATGAAGATGTAGCTGCATTAACAGGCTTACTTTATCCCTTTATAGAATGGGCTGAATTTCTTATAAAAAAGGATAAAGAGATGGAAGAAAAACGGAAGCAAGGAAAAAAAGAACAAGATAATTTAGATGAAAAAACTATCGATAAAATCAAAAAAGAAGTTGCCAGAGAAATTAGCAAAATCATTGAAAATGTAAAGGATGAGCATTTTTTCACCTACTATGCCTCTATTGGAGATCAAGACCGTACTAAAATCAAAGCCACTCTCAAGCGAGATAGAGACACATATTTTATTTACGATCAAGCCAGAAAATTAATTTTTGAAAAGCTTAAAATTTCCGAGGATATAGAAGTAAAAAAAGATGGTGTCGCATCGTTAAATCTTACTCTTGACGATATTAAAAATGCTTATACTTATTTTGCAAATGATCCTCTATATACGGATAAACAAGGAGATAAAAACTGGAGGGAATTCACTTATCGATTAAAACTTTCTCTTTATACGCGTTTTCCTGAATTGGTTCGTAAACTTTCATCTAAAGGAGATAAATAACGATGGCTACCGAATCTAAAGTGACGACTGGACTACCTAAGACTGATGCTAATAAACCTAGATTGCATTTTGATATTTATGCCATTCTCGAAGGCTCTCAAGAGCTTTATTTAGGACATGAAGTACAGGTTAATGTTAACTTAGTTGAAATTGTTAAACTGAGTACAAAAGATGGTAAAGAAATTGAAAAATGTTATATTTCTCCGACTAAAAGGCGCGGAGTTGAACGACGTTGTTTACTGTGGTCTCCTGTGAAAAGTGGAGAGCTGCTAGGAGATAAGCAAAAATGCGGAATTCCCAAAACCTGTGCTGAACCCACTTGTCCGATTTGTGCTACATTTGGCGCACTCGATCCAGGAAAACGGACTTTAATCGGTCGGGTAACTCATGGTGGAGGTGTTGCCATACAAGAGATTTACCCGGTCGAAAAACAACGAGCAATGCACCCCGCTTTATTGGTCAATCGAAATGATGAAACTCCCACACCTTTTAGACGAGAATACAATCAACCCGGCATTCTCTATCCCGTTTATAACCATGCTCTGAGTATCACCGATCAAGACTTTTCAGCTGTCGCTTATGCTTTCTTGGATTCATTACCTCGCATAGGTTCAGGAAATCCTAAAGGAATTGCTATTGCGGAAACGGACGATCGTACCCCGCTTCTGGTTTTGGATAGATATTTATCTCCTAGAGGGAAGCGTCCAATCGTTTCTCCCTCGGAAACCGACCCGCAAAAGGCGATCAATGATTTCCTTTATTTGGCACTGTATCCTGAAACTAATTTTACTAATCATATTCAAGAAGCGCACTTCGATCGCTGGATAGGCAATGAAGCGTTAGCCAAATTACAAGAATACTCCGCAATATTCGTCGATACGGTTTTACAAGCATAAATCATGTATTGCCTGACCTTTAAGATTATCCCAACGGCGGCCATGACATTTCGCATACTGCCTGGATCGATTCTCAATATCGCCACCTATCCCTTCGTCCCACCGACTACTTTTTCTGGGTTTCTTCGACGGATAGTAATGTTAAGCGAGGGATTAGATATCCCTGAAACCAGCATTAACAAGGAAAATCCGCCTTATTTCACCCTACCTCGTCAGTATATAGCGTTAGGAGCCTATCCAGTCCTAGATAAATGGTCTGGAGTCCATCGTACTCATCGCAAAGGAACTCGATCGTTTAACCATGATGTTTTTTCTAGACTATACATTGATGGCGATCGAGAAAACTTTCAGTTACATACTTGGGAATATTTTATCGCTGAGGAGTTAATCGGCTATGTTGTCAGTGAATCTGAGTCTAGTCTAGAGGCATTTTCTAACCTACGAGGAGTCGGATGTAAAATTGGTAAGGAAGGATTTGCGGTGATTGACGAGGTATCTGAACCTATACGACTCCAAAGAAAGATTCTTTCCGCTCACCCGTCAACTATTGTTCCAATGGAAGCTTTAATACAGCGAAATCCCTTAATTAATCGTTGTGATATTTATAATCTCTATCGTTATGAATGGTCAGCAGATCAGACACAAGATGAGGATAAGGGATTGTTCGACATAGAGCGATCGCCTATTAATGGTTTTATCCCCTTTGTTGCCGCTTACTATCCTGAAAAAGCCAATCATTTACCCACTTTAGATTTCTATACGGATGGAAATCTTCAGATTCCTGTAGCACTCGTGGAACTTTTACAAGGAGAATCAATTAATGTCTAAATCTAACCCTAAACCTTTTTTCAAATTCGGCCGCGTGTTTTTTCCAGGCGAACCTACAATTGCTCCTGATAAAATTCTTTTTCAACCCCTGGGTAATCATGTAGGTAATGTTAGACAATTAGCCAGAAAATGGCAAGATGACAACTTTTCTTTAGAACGAGTTATTGAAGGAATCAATTTACACGACAAAGCTAAACCACAAACCTTCAAAATTCTCGTTGAAACTAATAAACAGGGAGAGTTTACAAAATATACTTATTCTTTTAAAGGGCATCGATTTAAAGTAGATAAACCACAAAATCTTTGGGTGCAAGCTCTAGCGAGAGGACATCATGACTATTCAACTAAGGAAATTATCAAGGATACCTATCAATTAAAAAAAGATCCTGAATATCAGAAGATTTTCTCTAAAGAACCCTTACAATACGCCAAAGAACTTTATATTTTGGAAATGTGCGATCAAATTGAAGCGGAATTAGCTTGTCGTGTCATTGGAGACGACGAACAGGCAAAATCTCGCACATTTATGGATTTTACAATAACTAAAGGTATATCCGAAGATAGCAAACACCGTGTTTTTTATCTCGATCCCTATCCTTTTAAAGAACCAACTATCACTTTAAATTTTCGTTCGTGGACATATAATTTATCAGAGGAGGATAAAAATCAACTCCAACAATTACACGAAAATGGAAAAGATAAGGAATTAGGAGGTAAATTGGATAGTCTTGTTAAAGAGTGGTGGAAAAAAAACGAACATACAATCAGTGAAGACCCAGCAATTACTGCCATTATCAAGCCTTCTAATTCAAAAACTAAACCGATTCCAGAAAAATCAAAAAATGCAATTTTTTGGTATAAAGAATTAGCGAATTTTCAACCTAATCCAATGCAGGAAGAAGTCTTTCAAACAATGGCTGAAACTCAACATCCAGCTTTTATCCTTAAAGCTCCTACAGGAGTGGGAAAATTTGAAGCGATTATTATTCCCTTTTTAGCTATGCTATCTACAAAAGAAGATAGACATCGCCTGATTATACCCCTACCTGCACGAAGTTTGTTAGAAGATCAAAAACAGAGATGTGAGAAATATTTAAAACAATTTTCACTCTTACACAAGGGACGTGAAGTGTCTTTGGTGATAGATACGGGAACCGAAATGAATCGATATGTTTATCTAGATGGAGAAGTTAAATCTAGCAATAATTCTCGAAGACATTTATACAAAGGAGATATTATTTTAACAACGATTGATAAATTTATATATCGATACTTTGGCTATGGTGATAAGCAAAAATCATTCATCTTTCCCTATCGAATTCATCATGGTAATACACTGATTTGTTTTGATGAAGCTCATACCTATGATGATATTTCGTTTACTAACTTTTGCAGTTTGGTTAAAGCTTTGTATGAAGCAGGACGCTCGCTTGTTTTAATGACGGCAACTTTATCACAAAATCATCTGGAAAGATTGGATTATCTTGCAGATAACGTGATCGATTACATTGATGTTCAGGACAATCTAGAGAAGCTAAATAATTTTTACAAGCAAATTTTGAAGCAAGACTATTCTAATTTGAAACAGTTTAAGTGGGTTAATGATATTGCTTATAATCTAAAAAATTCGAGAAATTTTCAACAAAAGTTGATCTCGATCACCCTTGAAGAATGGCACTCTAATCCAAGTCATCGTATCATCGTTTCCGTGGAAACTGTTAAAGATGCGATAGAGATTTATGAAAACATCAAAAGCGAATTAAATATTAAGTCTAAAGAACAAAATGATTTTTTATTTCTTTATCACGGTCGTTTGTCAGATATTCCCAAAACTTCCCATTATTCTCGAACAAAGCTTTATCAAAGATTAAAAGAAAGAGATGAAAAAGACCAAGCTTATATTCTGGTTACTACCAGTGCGATCGAAGTTGGCTGTGATTTAAATAGTACCAGATTGATTACTCAAATGTGTAACCCAGAAAGTTTAATTCAACGAGCGGGACGTTGCAATCGAAAAGGTGATGTTGAAGATGCAAAAATTATCGTCGTTGGCAATAATATTCCAGAATTTGTCAATACCTTGAGCGAGACAGAGCTAGAAGATTATCAAACAACCCTTAATGACTTGCACGCTCAAAACTTTGATCCGAAAGCGATCATGAATTGTGTTTCTACAAAACAGACAATTGATGATTATCGAGTTGTTGAGCTTTTTTCCCTGTTGCAAGACTATGTTTATAATGCCGATCTCACTTGTCAATCTGCTCATGAAAAAGGATTAGTAATCACCCGTAGCTGGACTCCATCCGTTACCTTGGTATATGATGACGGTAAGCAGGGTGATAGTTTAGAAAAAATTGTCAAAGAATCTCCTCAAATTCAAGTTCCGATTGATCGTTTGATTCTGAAAAAAAATGATGAAGGCAACTATATAAATCAGTATGCTAATGTGGATGTTTACGAATGGATTTACGACAAGGAAGAAACTCGATATAAATTAGAACCATTAAAATATTGGGGATGTGCATACAGTAAAGATATGGTGATCAAAGTCCGTGCAGTTCAGGAGGGAGCCATATATGATTCTTTTGAGCCTTATTCTTATGATCATGAATTAGGGTTTAAAGACTTGCCTGGAGTTTTTATTAAATGGAGATCAAATGGCTATCAAGAAAGACTTCAGTATAACCCCACAAAAGATAGATCAGTAGTGATTAACTACACTAAGGCTCTAACACAAGATTGATTTTTATCTTGTGCGGGATATGTTCACTACACTAGAAACTATATACTATGACTCTTATCTCTTCTAAATCCCTCACTTTACCGGAATTTCTCTCGCTAACCGCTCCCGATGGCGATATTACCTATGAATTAGTCGATGGAGAAGCGATCCCGAAAATGTCACCGAAATTCTTTCATTCTCGTTTAACTCTGGCTTTATCTTCTATACTCGATCACTGGAATCAAGGACGGGGAGAAGTGGGAATCGAATGGGCGATCGTCCTAAGCAAAAACGATCGAGATTGGTGTCCCGTTCCCGATCTCCTCTACATTTCCCTAGAAAGGTTAGGAGACATTCCCCTCACCGATGAAGCTTGTCCCGTTCCCCCGGAATTAGTCATCGAAATTATTTCCCCTGAACAATCCTTCAGCAGCCTGAGCGAAAAAGCCGTGGCCTACCTAAAAGCGGGAGTCAGTCGCGTCTGGATCGTCGATCCCCGGGCCAAGCAGATCACGATTTTCTATCCCGACGCACCCCCGGCGATTAAAAAAGGCGATGACGAAATTAGCGATATTCTCCTCCCGGATTTAACCCTAACTCCTAGACAAATTTTTGCCAAGGCCCGATTAAGTTAATGCCCTACAGTCTCGTTATAAGCGATCGCACCGATCTGAAAATTCCCGCTCGATTGTCCTATCGCTTCGGTTAAAAATTGACCATGACTCTTATCTCCTCTAAACCCCTGACTTTACCCGAATTTTTCTCGCTAACCGCTCCCGATGGCGATATTACCTATGAATTAGTCGATGGAGAAGCGATCCCGAAAATGTCACCGAAATTCTTTCATTCTCGTTTAACTGGTGCTTTATTTCTCGTACTCGATCGCTGGAATCAAGGACGGGGAGAAGTGGGAATCGAATGGGCAATTATTCTCAGCAAAAACGATCGAGATTGGTGTCCCGTTCCCGATCTCCTCTACATTTCCTCTGAAAGGTTAGGAGATATTCCCCTCACCGATGAAGCTTGTCCCGTTCCTCCGGAATTAGTCATCGAAATTATTTCTCCTGAACAATCCTTCAGCAGCCTGAGCGAAAAAGCCGTGGCCTACCTAAAAGCGGGAGTCAGTCGCGTCTGGATCGTCGATCCCCGGGCCAAGCAGATCACGATTTTCTATCCCGACGCACCCCCAGCGATTAAAAAAGGCGATGACGAGATTAGCGATATTCTCCTCCCCGATTTAACCCTAACTCCCAGACAAATTTTTGCCAAGGCCCGATTAAGTTAATGCCCTACAGTCTCGTTCTCAATCTCACACCTCGATCGCCGATCTATCCGAATTTTCTCACCGGACGACACCTTCATGCGCTATTTCTTACCCTTGTCAGTAGTGTTGATCAGGAATTAGGGGACACCCTGCACGCAGCCGAGGGAGATAAAGCTTTTACCCTCTCCCCACTACAGATTCAATCCGGGGGGAAAATAACGATAAATTCCCTGCGCTGGCGACACGAACGGGAGATCGCCCCAGAAACTCCCTGCTGGTGGCGGATTTCTCTGCTCGATGACCGATTATTCGGTAAATTAACCTCACTCTGGTTGAATCTCAATCCGCAACACCCTTGGCATCTCGGTTCCGCCGATCTCGTCATTACCAGCGTCCTCGCTACCCCGCAATCGGTTCAACCCTGGGCGAACTCCTGTACTTATCAATACCTGTATGAAAACGCCTCGGAAACAAATCGGGAATTTCATTTCCTTTTCGTCACCCCCGTCACCTTCCGGCAGGGAAAATTCGATAGTGCCTTACCGACGCGGGAACTGGTGTTTAATAGCCTTCTCGGTCGTTGGAATCGCTATAGCGGTATCCCCTTCGATTCTATTGCCCTAGAGTCAATTTTTCCCAGTTTTTTCGATATTCAAACGAAATTAGCCGACGAAGCCTATAAAAACCAGTCGATCGGTTGTGTGGGCGAGATTCACTATCGTCTTTTGGGAGAGGTGGAACCCGCCAAGATTAAAGCGATTAATGCACTGGCGGATTTTGCCCTCTATGCGGGAGTGGGACGGAAAACCACCATGGGTATGGGGATGACTCGCAGAATTTCTAAGGATAAAAGATAGTTATGGATGAATCTGACTACATACCGATCGCCGCCCTCAACGTCGGTTTTAGTCCTTTTCGTCTTCTGGAAATAGTTTTCAAGGATTTTTAACTCGTTCATCGAAAATTTTGGGTCTGAAACCCCGTCGTTCTACGACGGCTTTACCGTTAAATACTAGCGCATTTACCAAATATATGCTAGAATGTGAGACATGGAAAAAGCCTATTCGTTTCGATTTTACCCCACACCCGAACAAGAGTCGCTATTGCGGCGCACTTTGGGCTGTGTAAGATTAGTTTACAATAAGGCTCTCCATCTCAGAACACAAGCATGGTACGAAA
>NZ_JADBTZ010000367.1:0-6238 GCF_020245885.1 Microcystis sp. M165S2
AATCTCTCCCTAGTAACAGGTTTCTAGTTCCTGTTTGATAAATGATATAATTGGTGCGTGGGGCGTGGCTCTTTCGTGCAAAAGCTTGTTACCTATAGAATATAACGATCTCAGGTTTTTTGTCAAGTCTAATTTTAGGGGTTTTGCTCCCGTAAACATCAGCTTTTCACAGAACTCGATTTTTATCTTAAAATTGATACAATCAACCATAAAGAGATAATGACAATGATAAACCTAGAAACGATTCAAGAAGATATTGCGTCCCTTCCCCTCGACGCACAACAGACTATTCTTGAACTTGTAGGTATTCTCAAAAAACGATATTCTCCCAACCCACAGGAAATGAAAGAGCAGGGAACAGAAGATTGGTCTGACTTTATCGGTTGTATAGAAGCTGAACCAGACCTTTCGCAAAACTATAAAACCTATTTAACAAGTGAACTTAAGCAAAAATATGATCATTGTTGATACTGGTTTCTGGCTGGCTCTTGCTAATAAAAACGACTTACTTCACCCATTAGCAAAAAAACAATTCCAAAAATTCATCAATCAACAATTTATTACAACCTGGTGCGTTGTTACTGAAACTTGCTACTTACTACAAAAACGAGTGGGAATAGATGTCCCAAAAACCCTTATTCATAAAATCTCCACAGGAGAACTACAGGTATTCAACCTCAAAACTAAGCACTGCCAACGCATTGAAGAACTGATGCAAAAATATAGAGATTTGCCAATGGATTTAGCCGACGCATCTTTGGTTATTTTAGCAGAAGAATTAGGTTCAGGTCAAATTCTTTCCGTTGATTATCGAGATTTTAATACCTATCGTTGGAAAAATACGGAGCCATTTCAAAATCTTTTTCAAGAACAAATGTAATCCGGAACAGGTTTCTAGTTCCTGTTTGATATTCAGGTAGAATGAATGATATAATTGGTGCGTGGGGCGTGGCTCTCTCGTTTAAAAGCTTGTTACCTGTAGAATATAACGATCTCAGGTTTTTTATCAAGTCTAATTTTAGGGATTTTGCTCATGTAAACATCAGCTTTTCACAGAACTCGATAGATAAATTATGAATTATGAATTATGAATTATGAATTATGAATTATCAAAAAAAATAGAAAAAACAAATAGATATTCGGGAATGTTGTTTTGAGTATGCACTGCGAGCAATTAAACTTTATCAATAAACAATAATTTGAGAAAATGAACCAAAAAACTTACCAACTAACCTTAAACTTTGACCAGATTTTAGATTTGGTTAAACAACTCCCAGAAAGTGACAAAATAAAACTCAGTAAAGAACTCGAAAAAGAAACTTTAAATCAAAAATTAACCCAACTTTTAGAAACCTTTAAAACTGATGAGCTTTCCCTAGAGACAATTACCGAAGAAGTGGAGGAAGTTAGGGATAAAATTTATGGACAACAAGCCACCGATTAAAGTTATTATTGATACTAACCTTTGGATTAGCTTTCTTATTGGTAAACAGTTAGCCAGTTTAAAATATCTACTGATTGAAAAAACTCTTGTGCCGATTTTTTCTCCACAGCTACTTAATGAAATTAACCTTGTTACCAAAAGACCAAAATTACAAAAGCATTTTCCAAAAAGTAAAGTTCAAGAATTACTTGAACTTTTAAGCATAATTGGGTTATGTATTGAGACTAAATCAAAAATTAATATCTGTAGAGACGCTAAAGATAACTACCTTTTAGCCTTAGCCAAAGATAGTCAAGCTGATTTTTTAATTACAGGCGATCAAGATTTATTGATTTTGCAACAATTTGGAATAACTAAAATTGTTACTTATCAACAATTTTTAGTAATCTGTAGATTAGGTTGAGGAACGAAACCCAACCTACGATAAGATTGGTTTGATTACAATGATGAACAGCTTATCTCCCTACATCATCGCAGCCAATTTTCTACGGTTAATCTCTGAACTCTCAGCATATCTGAGTCATCAGAAATGAGGATGAGATTATGGCTAATAGCTGTTGATGCAATGAGAATATCAGCCATTTGTATTGGGGTTCCTTTGCGCCTTAAATCAGCAGAAATTGCTGCAGCTTCATGGACAATTTCCATTGTATCTAATAACAATACTCTTAAATCAGTGCGGCACAAATCCTGAAATCTTGCTAACTTATTCGTTGCTTTAACTGCTAATAACCCAGCCTCAGTTTCTAAATAGGTAATACAGCTTATAAAAACATCATTTCCTTGTAGTCTTACTTCACTTAATTTCTCAACAACTACTTAGTTGTCTTTGAGAATAGCTGTGACGATGTTAGTATTGAGTAGATAACCCACGACTATTTAATATTTTTGTCTAAAACTTGCGATCACTGCGTCAAACTCTGCCATTTGTTCCGAAGTTAAATCCTTCAGCATTCCCGCCATTGCTTGTACTCCCAAAACTTGCCTAATTTTCTGATTTAGATTTTCATCGGACATCATTTCTAATTCTGAAAGGGAGCTTGAGGAATTTTCTACAGTGTAAGTTCGGAAGAACCATTATGGTTTGGCTGTTTCGAGTCTGACCATGAAATCCAGGATCATCCATTGACAATGCTGACTCGATTCTATCCCGGTGGTTTTTTCCCGCTGCATGGACATCCTGGTGGTGAAGAGATTTTGGTGTTTGAAGGCAATTTTGTAGATGAAACAGGAGTCGGACGTAGAGCCAAAAAAGACAGGCATTGAGCCTGTCTAAAAAACAAAACAAATTCCCTATCAGCTGACCACAAATAAGGAGTTTTTTGCGTCAAATTTCCAAGCAATACCATCGGGATCTCTGATGCGACTCCAATCGGCAAATTCTGCTTCCGATTTATTTTTTTTGTTTCTACCCAAAACGGCTGGGGTAACTCCTAAACGTTTAGCCAAATCCGCCAAACTCATCGATGAGATGGTTTCAGATACAGTGGTTAGAGATTCTTCCCTAACTTCTGATTCTGATTGGGATAAAGAACTGTCAGGACTGTTCAAACTAGGATTAATTATCTCCTCCGGTTCTTGAATTACCGTTTCTTGAACAGCGATCGTTTCGGTTTTTTCTTCCTCTTTTTCCTCAAATAATTTACCTAAATTAGTCAGAGGTTGGGAGGAGGAAATAACAGGAACCTCCGGGACAGAATTTTCGCTCTTCTCGGCGACAATCAGGGGGGATTTAGCCTCCTGCGATTGTTCTAAAGTGGTCAGGGGTGATCTCGAGGCAGTAATCGCAGGAACTTGTTTTTCCCCTATTTCTTCTAAAGAGGGGTCACTCTCATCAAAAATACTACCCAAGGTACTGGCGGTGATAAAGTAATAGGCCATACCCTTATCGCCTACAGCTTTTTTTTGCGCCCCAAATTCCTCAGCTTTTTTGTCTAAAAATTGTCTGGCTAATTTGGCCGTGAGATTGGCTTTTGCCGATAGGTCAATCGGGGTGAGACAACCTTGATTGTCCTGTAAAAGTTGATTGAAATAGGGGTTAATCACCGTCGATAATTTTGACCAGCGATAGTCTTGCCACACCTTGACTGCAAGAGTTAAGAAGAAGACCAGTAGGATCAATGGCCAAGCGGTAAAAACAAGGATGATTAGCACCGCTAGGGGAATGATGAGGACGAGAAACCCCGCCGTTTGACGATCGATAATTTTTCCAGTCATAATTTCATAAGCTGCCACAATTAAAATTCTTAATGGCTAGTTTGACTATCTCCTGCCATAAGTGTATATGACCAGTTTAGGCTTTATTGGTCACGCCGGTTAGTTCTAGTCGTTCAAACATGGCAAATCTTGCTTTCAGGGCCAGAGAATCATCAAGTTTTGCTAAAAAAATGGCTTTTTGATACTTTTGTTCTAAAGCTTTTGTGATTAACCAATCGGCTAAAAAGGGATTTTTGGGTAGTAGGGGACCGTGAGCATAGGTAGCGATCGCATTGTGGTAAAATGCCCCTTCATAACCGTCCTCTCCGTTATTTCCGTAACCGGTAATCACCTTTCCTAAGGGAGAAACGGTCTGTAAATAGGTACGACCCCCGTGATTTTCAAAGCCAATTACTAGCGGTTTTTCCCCGGTCATAGCTTTAATTTCCTCCGCTAAGGGGGAGGCAGTAATTTCAAAAACTACGTTACCGATACAGCGTTTTGCATCCGGTCCGGGATGTTTACTTACTAGGTCTAATAATCCTAATCCTTCGATTCTTTGACCGAAAGCTGGTTCGTAATAATGTCCTAATAATTGTGGGGAACCACAGGTAAAAACTCCCGGTATTCCTGCCGATAATTGTTCTTTCATCGCCGCTGCTTTTGCCCCTTGTAAATCGCGCATAACGATCTCCTGCTGCCGATCCTGCGCCCCACCCCCAACAATTATATCTACTTGATAAAATGTCTCGGTTTCTGTTTGAGCATCTAGGGGAATAATTGTCACAGCAATATCACGCCATTGACATCTTCTTTGGATAGTAATAACATTACCTCGATCGCCGTAGGTACTCATTAATGTCGGATATAACCAGCCGATTTTTAGTTCTAGTTCTTGCATAATTTTTTAGGGGATTAGGGAATGGGGGATAGGGGATGGGGGATAGGGGGAATGGGGGAATGGGGAAATGGGGAAATGGGGAAATGGGGAAATGGGGGAATGGGGGAATGGGGAAATGGGGAAATGGGGGAATGGGGAAATGGGGGAATTCAACTAACACCCTAACACCCCAACACCTAACACCAATCTTCACTCTTTTCTAACTTCTACAAAATCTTTCGTCCCGTGAGAATCTCTCGTACTTCTAACATAGCAGAATAGGTAGGTAAAATATGTAAAGTTTCCTCATTTTTGGTGTTATTAATCGCAATTTGGATCGCTTTTTTTAGATCGGATTCAACAATTAAATTAACGGGAGAAGCGAGACTATCCTGACTATATTGTAAGCGTAAAGCCATGTCATAAAGTCGATCGCCTGTCACTACTAAAGTTGTTCCCAAACGGGTTAATTTTTCCGTATCCACATCCCAAATCCAAGAAACATCCGTACCGTCGGGGATGCGATCATTGAGAACCAAGAGAGTAGTAGAAGACTTTTCTTTCTGTAAAATATCAGCCACTGCGCGAATTGTTTCATTCATACCCACGGGATTTTTAGACAGTAAAATTCTAACTTTTTTACCCTCAATTTCTAATTCTTCCGCTCGACCAAAAGCCGCTTTAAAACCCTGAACTGTCTCAAAAATTTCTCGATCTTTAATCCCCAATTCCTGGGCTACTAAACCCGCCGCTAAAGTATTATATTTATTATAAACACCGATTAAAATCTGCGGCCAATCCTGACTATGAAAAGCAGGACTACTCTTTTTAAAGCCGCAACTAGGACAACTAAAATCCCCTAAATGGGAGAGATAAACCCCGCGATAATCCAAAGAAGCACCACATTGAGGACAGTAAATAGAATCGACAGCGTGGGGAATTTCTTCTAGATATAATTCTGGCTCACTTAAGCCAAAATATACAACTCGTTGGGGCAGTTGTTGACCCAAATGGGAAAGAGTTGGATCATCAGCATTGAGAATCACTAAAGTATTGGTGGGTAGGGGAGATATGGCTCCTTGCCAACGGCGACTAATTGTATCTACTTCCCCATAGCGATCGAGTTGATCGCGAAACAAATTTAGAGCTAAAATAGCGCGAGGACGACAATCTTTTAAAACCAAAGGGAGAATATTTTCATCCACTTCTAAAATGGCATAATCAGCCTTTAAAGTGCCGAATAAATTGGCATCGGCTAATAAAGCAGTGATTAAACCATTAATTAAATTCGCCCCGGTGGTATTATGGGTGACTTTTGCCCCCTGACGCTCTAGAATAGTTCTTAGGAGTAGGGAAGTGGTAGTTTTTCCATTCGTGCCAACCACCAAGATTACCCCCCGTCGGACTTGCCCACAGAGTAGCGGTAACAAACGGGGATGGAGACGACGGGCAATTTCCCCCGGCAAGACGCTGGCAGCCCCTAAACGGAGTCCTTTAACCAGAGCAGTAACGGTTTTAGCCACCGCTACGGCTATCCCTAAACGGATGCGATCAAACAATTGCATGAACTGAGATTCTTATCGAAAATTTGGGTTAAAACCCCGTCGTAAAACGACGGCTTTTCTTGATCTTTAATATAGCACCTAAGAACTTCCAATGGCGCACCTCCTACAGAAGAAACAAAATAACTAGGCGACCAAAGAGCATCTTTCCCATAG
>NZ_JADBTZ010000368.1:0-4136 GCF_020245885.1 Microcystis sp. M165S2
TGTCAGTCTGTAGAGCGACCATAAGACCAGAACAGAGTAAATCTGTTAAGGCAGGTGCGGAACCCCGCAAGGGAAAGAAGCAGAAACCTAAATCGTGAGGTTTGGGAATCACCGTCCGTTTACGGCGGTGAGGATGTCAACTTCGAGGATGCGACTTTGACGCAGATGTTCCAACCAGCGCCAACGGTATTGACGGGAGTTAACGGCAAAATTTTGGTAACGTCGCATCAGTAAGCGAGAACGACCTTGACCGAGAGAAATCCCGTATAAAGCCAATCCAGCATACCAATCGGGATTAGGCAGAGAAAAACGATAATGAACGAGATTAGGGGCCAGAAAATCCAGATATTTCCAGCTTTCCTGCGGATTGCGGCTATTGCGCCACTGACTGCGAATTCCCCGCGCCGAGATTTCGAGGATTTGGAAGGCTAAAGGTTGAGCATTTTCCCGTTTTGCCCCGAATTCGCTGCGATCATGGCTAATATTAACATGGGCGGGATCGAGGAGATTTTCGAGTAAATAGCCCTGTTCGTAGGGAAAATCGATGACATAATCGGTATGGACACAATTGGGGTCTTCTAGGTCTTTGATGATAGGAATATCGCTTTCTTTCGCTGTTTCCTGTTCTCCTAACCAAACCCAGAGGACTCCCTGACGTTCCACCACCCTATAGGATTTAACCTTGGCATTGCGAGGAATCGGGGTATTGACTGGCAGTTGGGGAATATGGGAACATTTTCCATCCGTCTCGAACTGCCAACCATGGTACAAACATTCTAAACGCCCAGCGATCATCTGTCCTGTGGAGAGTTTAGCCAAGCGATGGGGACAGCGATCGAGCAAACAGCCCCATTTTCCCTGCTGATCGCGAAATATTAGCAATGGTTGCCCATAAAGAGAGAAAGAGTAGGGATTTTTTTGCCAATCCTGCACGAATAACACAGGATACCAACAATTTTGGTAGTGAAAACAGTCATCCCTAGGGAGGGGTTGAGATTGATCAGCGCTCGTCATGGCGATGAGAGAGAAAAAATATTGATCATCATCATATATCGGTGCGGCAAATTGATCTCTGTCTTCCTACTATCTTTTAATTAATCCGAAAGAGACTAGGAGAGGGTGGAAATCCCCGATAGGTGTTAATTGTAGCCAAAAAATCGATTGTAAAGCCTTTTATTGATTTCGTATAGTACCCAAATAATTAAAAAACAGACAGAGATGAATATCAAAGGTTTTTGAGTCAGTAAATTCTGCAAACTCCAGAATAGTTGCTGCGGTTGAGTGACTAGATACCAACTATTCAGTCGGAGAAACCGTCCTAAATAGATACCGATCGCACTTAAAAAATGGAGAATTATTTCTAGGGGTAAAACTGCTGAATTTAGCTGACTTTGCTGACAATAACTTTTTAAATTAAGTAAGGAGAGAACGTATAGCTGAAAGCCCATAAAAATAAAGAAGCTATACTGGGGGATTAAAACTAAAAAAATTAAACTTTTGGCGTAATCCTGCTGAAGATAGGCGATTAAATGAATGCTGTCGGTGAGAATATAGGGAGCATTGGGTAAAAAAAGCAGGAAAACTAAGAGACTTAACCACCAGAGTAGGGAACGATCGAGGGCGATCCGAAATAGCCAAAAGCTAAGGATAAAGGGGATAAAAGCCAGAAAAGAATTCCAGATAATCCTCCCGGTGCTAAGGTTAAATAATTGCCAAGCATTGTGCCACCAATCCCTAGTTAAAATTATCGTTAAATCTGCCCAAATCATCCCTTAAATACCAGTCTCCTCTAGGGTTGATAAATATCTTAACCAATTTTTTAAAGATTCCGGGAAAGGGATTCTTTGTCTAGCGGTGGGAGCGATGCAGACATGGCGAGTTTTCGCTTTTGCGACCATGATTTCAGCCAAATAAATTTTATACTGCAATTCAAACTCGTTTTCGCTCAGGGATCGGGCAGTGAAATCAATCTGTATGCGATCGCCACAAAAAAGGGGCCGAAAAAACTGGATTTCCGCTTGAGTAATCGGTAGGGCAACCGGAGAATCTTTCAAAAAATCCTTGATATTGATGCCAAATTGTGCTAAAGAAAACTCGTAGGCTTGATGACAGATCGAGAGAAGATGGGCAAAGTAAACCACACCGGCCGCATCGGTATCGGCCAGATAAATTAGGCGCTCGTAGGACATAAAAAGCTTATTGTCTTTCTAGAAAGGTTAAACTATCTTGTAGTTGTCTTAACTCGTCCCGATGGGCTTTTACAGTTAATTCCGTTTGCTGAGATTTGCTTTCTACTTTAAAAGCCACTTCTTCTAAACGGCCGACTTTTTGCCAATAGAAAACCCCCGCGAGGGGAGATAAACCCACAAGAGCAAAAATATAGGGATTAGTATCGGGAAATAACAGCGATAACACCAGCGATAAGCAAAATAAACCCAAGGCCGCCAAAATTGTCAAAAATATCGCTAGAAAGGGGCTAGGCGGCACAAAACCCTGTAATCTGACAATATTCTGTTCGGGTTCGATCGCCTTGACTTGATAGGAACGTCGGTCAAAATAATCTCGCAGTTGTTCTAATAGTTGGTCGTCACTGGTACTGGTAAGATAGACACGCTGTTCGATACGCTCTTTGACGGAACCGCGAATAAAAAAGAATAATCCCACCATGAGCAGGAGAGTCAGAAAAAAAGTTGAGGAAAGAACGGGGGTATCCATGGCGGCGGTTAGGAGCGAAAAAACTTACAATTAATCCTAATTATCCTAACCTATCTTCTCCCCCGATCAGAAGATAGACCCTAGGAGCAAAACCTCGATCGAGAATCAGAAAAATTTCACCCCAAGGCAGATTCATGGGCAACAATCTATTAACAGGATTAATCGAACCCTTACAGTATAGTTTCATGCAGAGATCCCTAATTGAAGCTATCATCGTCGGGATCATTTGTGCGGTGGTGGGAACCTACCTGATGGTACAACGTTTGGCCCTCTTGGGCGATGCCATCAGTCACTCGGTCTTACCCGGATTAGCGATCGCTTTTATTGGTAATTTTAATCTGCTACTGGGTGCTTTACTAGCCTCAATGGTCAGTACCCTACTGATTAACTTGATCCGTAATCGTTCCCCAATCAAAGAAGATGCGGCCATGGGTATCGTTTTCTCGGCTTTTTTTGCCCTTGGCATCACCCTGATCACTCTCATCCAAAAAAACAACAAAATTGACCTTAATCACTTTCTCTTCGGCAATATTCTGGGTGTTACTGCTGCCGACATCCGCGATACCCTAATTCTTGCCGTTATCGTTTTGTTAACCGTTTTGCTCCTGTATAAAGAACTATTATTCTACACTTTCGACAAAATCGGGGCGCAAGCGGCGGGTTTACCAGTAAATTTATTAGATTTAGGCTTAATGCTCCTGATTGGTCTGACAATCGTTGCTAGTCTCCAAGCAGTGGGAGTAATCCTCGTTTTGTCCCTTTTGATTACCCCCGCGGCCACTGCTTATCTTTTAGTTACCCGTCTCCATCAAGTCATGGGTTTAGGTGTGGGTGTGGGGATTATTTCTAGTATCAGTGGGATGTATTTAAGTTATTACTGGAATTTACCCTCTGGACCGGCGATCGTGCTTGTCGCTTTTACCCTATTTATGTTGGCCTTTTTATTCAGTCCCCGTCAGGGAATTTTCACTCATCCCTCTAGTCTAGGTGGTCAACTTTCTATCTGGGGAGAGATGAAAAATTTGTTGAGACGACGTTAGTTTGCAGCAGAAGGTTGGGTTTTTGGCAAGTGATCAAAAAAAGCCGACGACTGACGACTAAAAAACTGATAACTGCTATAAGTAGTCGGACAAAATTAATTTCCTAGTCGAGACGGGAGACAGCAGAGGATGCCCTCTCCAGTTATACTTCATCTTTATGAGAAACGCCTTAAGTATGCCACAGTTTTTGAAAAATGGTATTGTAAAGTTTCAATACAAATATAGTCAGATATAGTCAGCCATGGTAATATATAGACATGAAACTATCAGACTATGCAAAAAAAGCAGGAATAAGTTATCGAACGGCTTGGAGATGGTGGAAACAAGGGAATTTAACAGGTTATCAATTGCCTTCTGGTACAATTATCATAACGGATGACA
>NZ_JADBTZ010000369.1:0-8554 GCF_020245885.1 Microcystis sp. M165S2
AAAGCAGATTTGGTAAATTCGGCACTTCCTCCTTGATGTTTTTTCTTAAAGTTAGGATACTTAGTACGACCAGCAAAGAAATTGGTAAAAGCTGTTTGTAAATGTCTTAACCCTTGTTGTAAAGGTACACAACTAACTTCATTGAGAAAGTCTAATTCTTCTTGCTTTTTCCAATCGGTTAGCATTGAAGAAGTTTCAGTATATCCTACTCTTTCTTGTCTTTCGTACCAAGCTTGTGTTCTGAGATGGAGTGCCTTATTGTAAACTAATCTTACACAGCCCAAAGTGCGCCGCAATAGCGACTCTTGTTCGGGTGTGGGGTAAAATCGAAACGAGTAGGCTTTTTCCATGTCTCACATTTTAGCATATATTTGGTAAATGCGCTAATATTTAACAGTAAAGCCAACCTAGAACGACGGGGTTTCAGACCCAAAATTTTCGATGATCCTCAATCAAACCAAGAATTCCGGTGCAAATGTTGAAAACCCTGCACATCAGTTAAATTGTATTGTAGGGGCGTGATGGTGATAAAATTCTCGCCAATAGCGCGCACATCCGTAGGCACTTCCGGGGGTAAATGGGTATAGTCCGGTTGTTCGATATCTTCGACTACTTCCCCAATTAACCAGTAATAACTTTTACCCCTAGGATCCAGTCTTTTCTCGAAGGTTTCTTCGTAGCGTCGCAATCCTTGCCTAGTGATTTTCACCCCCTTGATTTCGCCACTACTAACCGGCGGGACGTTAACATTGAGTAAAGTGGGAATAGGAAAAGGGTTAAGGGCAACCTTCCTGACTAAAGTGAGGGCAAAATCGGCGGCCGGTTGGAAATCACAGGCTTTAAAACTAGCCAGACTAAAAGCAATACTGGGAATACCCTCGATTAAGCCCTCCAGGGCTGCGGAAACCGTGCCAGAATAGAGGATATCGGTGCCGAGATTAGACCCGTGGTTAATGCCAGCTAAAACTAAATCGGGACGCTCTTTCAGGACGGCACTAAGGGCAAATTTCACCGAATCGGCGGGAGTTCCCGAGCAGGACCAAGCAATCACATCGGGATGAAAAATTCCTTCCACCTGTTCGGCCCGGATGGGATGGTGTAAGGTTAAGCCATGACCGGTAGCAGAGCGCTCGCCGTCGGGACAAACTACGGTGACTTGATGGCCCGCAGTAGCGAGGGTGTTAGCGAGGGTGCGGACTCCTAGGGCGGAAATGCCGTCATCGTTACTGATCAGTAGTTTTAAAGGGCGATCGCTAGTCATAGGAATTTCTGATCTACTGCATCGGCTAGTGGTATAATATAATAGTATTTTATTGTGGGTACGTAGCTCAGAGGATAGAGCACCAGGTTCCGGTCCTGGGTGTCGGGGGTTCGACTCCCTCCGTACTCGTTCAGACATCAGGAGTCAGTATTCAGGAGACATCTCCAGAAATCAGGCTAGAAGCCTGATCTACTGGGCTAAAATCTTGATTATTGGAGATGTCTATTAGTCCACAGTGCGACGAATTTGCAGACAACACCATTCTTGACGTTTCCACAGGGCAGCCACTGTCCAGCCTTGGGGTTCTAAAATATCTGTAACTGCTTGTGCTTGGGTGACGAGGATGCCGCTTAAAATTCCCCAAGTGGTGGGTTTTGCCAGACGGGTGATTTCGGGCATTAAAGCGATAATTGTCTCGGCTAAAATATTACAAACGATGCCATCGACACCATCGGGAATTAATTCTAATAACTCCTCGACACTACCCTGATTAATAGCTAAATTTTCGGGGTTAATTCGGTTGAGATGGCGATTACTGTGCGTCGCGTTCACCGCCAGCGGATCTGTGTCAACAGCATAAACTTTTTTGGCTCCTAATAAAATCGCTCCGATCGCCAGTATGCCAGAACCACAACCGATATCAGCGATAATTTTATTCTCTGGATTGCTACTTAAACGCATTTCTAGGGATTCTAGACATAATTGGGTGGTGGGGTGCGTTCCCGTGCCAAAAGCGGAACCGGGGTCAATTTTAATCACCAATCTCTGGTTATTTTCGGGGAGATTTAACCAAGCAGGACAGATCAAAAAGCGATCGCCGATCTCGCTAATTTGCCAATGTTGTTTCCAACTGCTGGCCCAGTCTTCCTCGTCTATTAACTGCCAATTGGTGACAGGTTCGGGAAAACCTAAAATCAAAGCATCCTGCTTTAACCAGAGGCTTAGTGCCTCTAAATCGGGCAATTGCGCTTTAATTTCCGGTATATAGGCCTTAATCTCTAAAGAGGATTGTTTTTTAGCCGTGGCCGTTCCCGAACAGCCAAAATTTTCCAGTCTCCAGAAAACCGTTTCTTCGAGACTAGGTTCGCACAAAACCGTAATTTCCCACCAACTATTAGACATATATTCAGTTATCCGTGATCAGGGATCAGTTATCAAATTTGAGTTTTCAGTCAACAGTATTAAGTGGCAAGTTCGGAGCTTTCTTTTCACTTATTACTGTTTACTGATTACTGTTTACTGATAACTGATTTAATCTAGAGTTTTACCGTGTAAGCATCACGGATACCGGGGACTTTAGTAATTTCCGAGAGAAGACCTTCTGGTAGAGGATCATCGAGACTCAGGGCCATAACTGCGTCACCGCGAATAATTTTGCGTCCTACCTGCATACTGGCGATATTGACATTAAAACTGCCTAAAAGTGCGCCAATTTTGCCGATAATACCGGGCATATCTTGGTGAAGGGTGAATAACATATGATTACTCGGTGGCACGTTAATTGGGAACTCATCGAGGTCAGTAATGCGGATTTCTCCCGTACTTAACAGCGCCCCAGTAACGGAATGGGTCCCCATAGAACCATTAGCTTCCAAATGAATCGATCCCGAATAGTCGCGGGTGGAAGCATCCCGGGTTTCGATTACCCGGATACCGCGTTCCTTAGCTTCGATCGCCGCATTAACATAGTTTACCCGTTCCCGGAGGGCTTGGGAAAGTAAACCCTTAATTGCCGCTACCACCAGAGGTTGACTGTCTTTAGTGGCCAATTCTCCCTGTAAACGGACATTTAACGAGTCACAGCGACCTCCTGCCAACTGACTGACGAGATTCCCCATAGTTTCCGCTAATTGCAGGTAAGGGCGCAGTTTTTCCATAACATCAGGAGTTAGTCCGGGGATATTAACGGCCGAACGCGCTGGCAAACCGAGGAGGACATCGCGAATTTGTTCGGCCACATCAATAGCCACATTAACCTGTGCTTCCGTAGTCGATGCGCCTAGGTGGGGAGTGAGGATGACGTTAGATAATTCTCTTAATCTAGATTCGCCTAAAGGTTCCTGTTCAAATACGTCCAAGGCTGCCCCAGCGATTCTACCGGATTCGAGGGCTTCAATTAAAGCCAACTCGTCGATAATGCCGCCTCTGGAACAGTTAATGATGCGGACCGTGGGTTTCATCTTAGGGAGGGTTTCCCGACCGATGAGATGCTGGGTTTCGGGAGTTTTCGGGACGTGGAGGGTGATAAAATCGGACTCGGCAAAGAGTAGTTCCAGATCCACCAGGGTGCAACCGAGTTGATCGGCGCGTTCTTTGGAAATAAAGGGATCGTAGGCGAGAATTTTCATGCCTAGGGATCTGGCAACGGCGGCGACGTGGGAGCCAATTTTACCTAAACCAACGACTCCTAGGTTCTTTTTATAAACTTCTGTGCCGATAAAGCGATTTCTTTCCCATTTATTCGCTTTTACCGACTGATTGGCATCAGGAATATGACGGGAGAGGGATAACATCATGGCCAAGGCGTGTTCGGCAGCGGCGATCGTGTTACCTTCGGGAGAGTTAACGACAATAATACCCTGACGAGTGGCCGCGGGAACATCGATATTATCGACTCCTACCCCTGCGCGGCCGATAATTTGCAGTTTGCTGCCCGCTTCGACGATTTCTTTGGTGACGCGGGTACTGGAACGGAGCATCAGTGCGTCGTATTCGGGGATAATTTGAATGATTTCCTCGGCGGATAGTCCTGTTTTCACGTCCACTTGGGCAACCTGTGACAGAATTTCTACTCCTACCGGATCGATCGAATCGGATACCAGAACTTTGGCCATAATCTTTATAACGTGCTTTTTTCAGTCTACGGGCAAATGCTAGACCAATATTCGGGTCTAGCCGCAATAGCCCATTTTAGAAGCAAAGGGTGCAGTCTATGGCAAAATTAGCGAAAAGATTTTAGGTTGTCCTTCTCATTGTCGTCCATGGTGTTGATTTCAGCCTCTTGCCGTTGTCATACTAAATCCTGTTTAAAAAGTATAGGAGAGAAGGGATGGGGGATGGGGGATAGGGGATGGGGGATAGGGGATAGGGGATAGGGGGGAAACAATCCATAAATGGGTTTTTAAAGTTAGATCGGCAGTTAATCACAGGATTAAAAACGGATTTAGTGTCACTGAGATATTGCTAATTTAATCACGGTGGCGATCGAGTTTTGCGCTTCTTTTTCTAAAGCTTTTTCTAGGGCTGCCATTGCTTCTGTTTGAAAATTTCTAAGTAGCTGGTTTTAATTAAATTAAAAATGGATTTTAGGTTCGATCCCCCCTGCCCCCCTTGATAAGGGGGGTGCCGATAGGCGGGGGGATCACCCTTAATAAGAGAGGCATCTGATAATTTTTAACGCCTACCTACTTAGGCTCTACCGAACCTGTCATGCAAAACTATCAACAACTCATGCCTGTAAAGCTTGTACAATAGGGCTTTGAGTTTTTGTTAGATTGATATTTATCAACTTTAGAGCATTGCTGGACAGAGAGGGAGCTTGGGGAATTTTCTACAGTGTAAGTTCGGAAGAACCCCTACTTATGATGTTTAAATAGTAGAGAAAAAGCCAAAAACCTCCGTTATACTTAACGGAGGCTGGTTAATTAATTAACAATTTTCGGCTACAATTTCGCCCCACATTCAGGACAGAATTTATTATTCCAACTGTTAACCGCGCCACAACTGGGACAATCGAGCATTTCACAACCCTTGGTGACAATTTTCGGTAAACCAATCATACGGGCATTACTTTGGCCAGGGGCGACCATGGGATAACAATTTTCGTCTTTAGTCACGATCGCATTGACCAAAACTGGACCATCATGGGCCAACATTTCGGCAATTTTTGCGGCTAATTCCTCTCGATGGCGAATAGTAATGCCTTTAATGCCGTAAGCTTGGGCTAACAGTTCCACATCTGGCATTCCCACTTCCATATTGGAATTAGAATAACGTTGCCCATAGAAAGCTTCTTGCCATTGACGTACCATACCCTGCCAACCATTATTAATAATAATCGTCTTGGCATGAATATTAAATTGACTTAGGGTGCCTAATTCCTGTAGATTCATTTGGAAACTGGAATCACCACTAATACAAATGACCTCCTCATCGGGAATGGCCACCTTGGCCCCCATAGCAGCGGGTAAACCAAAACCCATCGTCCCCAATCCCGCGCTGGAAATCCAACGTCGGGGTCCATTTTTGAGGAATTGGGCCGCCCACATCTGATGCTGGCCCACATCGGTGGTATAGTAGGCGTGGGGTGCTTGACGACCCACCTCAACGATCACTTCTTGGGGGGAAAGTCTGCCTTCCGGTCGAGGTACTTGCAGGGGATAATCTTGTCGCCAGCGCTCAATCTTGGCTAACCAAGCTTGGGTGCGATCGGAATTAGTGGGATAATCAAATTCTCTGGCTTTTTGGAGTATTTGTTCTAAAACTACCCGCACATCCCCGACAATCGGCACGTCAGGGGCGCGATTTTTGCCCACTTCGGCGGGGTCTATATCCACATGGATTACCTTAGCTTTCGAGGCGAATTCGTCCAATTTCCCGGTTACTCGGTCATCAAAACGAGCGCCGACGGCAATTAATAAATCACACTCGGTCACGGCAAAATTAGCGTAGGCAGTGCCGTGCATTCCTAACATTCCCACTGAGAGGGGATGATGTTCATCAAAAGCACCGATACCCATTAACGTGGTGGTGACGGGTAACTGAAAACGCTCGGCAAACTCGGCAATTTGGGCGTGGGCGTTCGCCGCAATCGCACCGCCACCAACGTACAGTAAAGGTTTTTCGGCGGTTTCCAAGAGGTGTAAAGCGGCCTCGATTTGACGGCGATTGCCCTTAACCGTGGGACGATAACCGGTTAGTTTCACATCTCCCGGTTCGACGGGGATATAATCGCATGGTTCTAAACCGACATCTTTGGGAATATCGACTAAAACCGGTCCTGGTCGTCCTGTACTGGCGATATGGAAGGCTTCAGCGACGATTCTCGCTACTTCGCGGGCATTTCTCGCCACATAGGAATGTTTAACAATCGGGAGAGTAATACCATAGATATCGGTTTCTTGGAAAGCATCGGAACCGATGGCCGCCCTACTCACCTGACCGGTGATAATCACCATCGGGATGGAGTCCATGTGTGCGTTAGCGATGCCTGTCACCAAATTGGTCGCCCCGGGGCCGGAAGTGCCGAAACAGACTCCCACTTTGCCGGTGGCCCTAGCGTAGGCATCGGCGGCATGGGCGGCCGCTTGTTCGTGGCGCACTAAAATATGTTGTAATTCTCCCCGTTCTTCAAAGCGGTAGAGTTCGTCATAGATGGGTAGGATCGCACCACCGGGATAACCGAAGATGTGCTTAACACCATGACGTTTGAGACTGTCCATCAAGGCATAAGCACCAGAACAACGCTGGGGAACCGTTGTTAAAGAGTCATTGGGCTTGGGAAGTGATGAAACCACAGGGCAAACCGTCCAATTTCTAACTAGAGGGATAATTGCAATTCTGTTGCCTAGGATGCAACTGGAAAAATAGCAAAATTGATAACCTTATACTTTTAGTGTATTCCATCTCACCTTTTTGGCCGCAGTTTTTTTTCTTTTTGCATCTTACCCATGCAATATCTGGGGAAGTGGGGAAGTGGGGATAAGATGATAAATATTGGTGATTTCACCTGATCTTGACTTAGCCCGGTAGTTTTATGAATAGTCTTTTGATTACGGCTACGGATACCGATGCGGGTAAAACCGTTGTCACCACTGCTTTAGTGGCTTATTGGCAAAAATACTATCCATCCAAGGCCCTGGGGTTGATGAAATTAATGCAAACGGGTCAAGGCGATCGAGAATGGTATGAGGGTTTATTTCAGGGTCAATTAGAAATGATCACACCGCTGCAATATCAAGCACCCTTAGCGCCTCCTGTGGCTGCTGATTTGGAAGGTCGAGGTATTCCTTTAGGGACAGTGTGGCAAGCTCTGCTGAACCTACAAAAAAGCCAAGATTTGGTTTTAATTGAGGGTTTAGGGGGTTTAGGTTGTCCTGTCACCCACGAGCTAACTGTGGCGGATTTAGCCGCTCAATGGCGGTTAAAAACTCTTTTAGTGGTGCCGGTGAAATTGGGAGCGATTTCCCAAACGGTGGCTAATATTGCCCTAGCAGAGCAGAAAAAGGTGAATTTGGGCGGAATTATCCTTAATTGTCTCGAACCGCGCACTGAGACGGAAATAGAGCAGTTAACACCGATCGATTTAATTCAATCCTTGACTAATTGTCCAGTTTTAGGTGTTTTTCCCTTTATCGAAGATCGTCGGGATTTGGATAAATTGGCCTCGGTGGTAGCTAGTTGGCCAGAAATTAAGCTGTCAAGCATTTAAATTGCTTGGGACAGACGAGGCAAAAGGCAAAAGGCAAGAGGCAAAACGGAGGATAAATTAGGGTAAGTCCAGATATTCTTGTTCTGTTAGTGCAAATTCTGGATCAATGATTTTTACCTCATTATATGTCAGTTGATAGAGTTTGTAAACTAAGTGATCAATCTGCTTTTCTAATTCGCTTGTATCAGCAGTAGGATCGTCTTTTTTAGCGGCGAGAATTTTGTTGACAAGTGCAGTGATGTCGATATATTCGTGCTTATATTTAGGAACTGGAAAAGTTGATAGAGTTTTAGTATTTATTTTTGGAAAAGCAGTTCTGTCTAAATTTACATTTTGAGACTTTAGCACAGATACACAAAGCTTAGAACAAATAATTGCTAAATAAAATTTAACATTTAGCGTGTTATTTTTGGGCTTTAATGTAATAACATCTGTGTTACAGATTATCGTATCATCTACACAAGTTGCATCTAATGTTTTTCTTGAAAAAATTCTTTGAATTAATATTCTTTCACCTTCAAATATTGAAATCGAGCGTGGTGCGGCTAAATTTTCTCCATACTTTACATAGTAGCTATCAGTTTTAAGTCTGTATCTTTGGATATCCCTAGCTCGTAATAATTGAATATAACTATTATCTATTTTTAATTCAGATTCATAAATTCTATTTTTAGCATCATTTTTAGTTTGAGGAGGATTTCCTTTTCCTATCTCATATAACTTTGGGCTCTTCGGTAATTGTTATGCAAATAATTAACTTAAAATAAAATTCGATGAGAGTGCCTACGCCTAAAAGTAGCTGAAATCTATACAGGGAGACACTTACGGCACAAATAGGTTAATACCAAAAGATAGACAATTGA
>NZ_JADBTZ010000037.1:0-2820 GCF_020245885.1 Microcystis sp. M165S2
ATGGCTTGATATTGAGATGGTTTTCCTCTAAGCTTGTACTCTAAAATGAACATCTTGCGTGCCGACCTACTACGCAAACTATTCTAGCACGCTAAGAATTGAGTTGTCAATCGTGCTTCGCTATTTCTATGCTGGCGGAACTTTTCATCTCCGAGGTAAAACCGAGAGCCTTCAAGCCGACATTTCAGGTAAAAATGTTGAACCCGCAGGGGGAAAGGTTTCTTTTTGCCGAAGTCAAATTTTTTGGGGTTATATTATCCCTCGATCGGTGCAGTTTGTGGCTTGTTAGTTGTGAAGAGAGGGATGAACCACAAAGGCACAAAGGACACAGAGAGTAACTAGCGATCGATTAATCAAACTTATCACACGAAGGACAAGAGAGCCGTCTGAATTGGCGAGGTTTAGATAAAATGAGGGTAATTAGTCAACAGAGGAGGTAAAAATTATGACTTTAGCAAAGGTAAAAAATCTTTATGATCAAGATTTTGCTTTGTGGATAGAGAAGACGGTCAAACAATTAAAATCTGGGGATTTATCTCAAGTTGATTTAGAGAATTTGATCGAGGAGGTGGAATCTTTGGGAAGACGAGACAAAAGAGAACTAAAAACCCGTTTAACTACATTATTTGAACAGGCTTTAAAACGGCGTTATCTTCCTTTGTCCGACTGTTATCGAGGTTGGGAAGTAACAATTAAACGTTGTCAATCTAAGTTAAAAAATATCCTTAAAGATTCTCCTAGTTTATGTAGTTTTTTAACAGATATGTGTGATGATTGTTATCAGGAAGCGTTGGAGAATATGCGAATTGAATATGATGGTAGTTTTCCCGATGTTTGTCCTTTTTCTAAGGATATTGATGGCTTATTAAATCATAAGTTTTGGCAGGATGAAAAATAGGCCAGTTCCTAATCCTTGGGGGGAATTGCCATCACCTGATTATTATTCACAACCAATTTACCGCCCAATTTTTCGATATTTTCCTTGGCTAACTTGCGGGTTTCTTCGTCTTTGCTATTTAGCCAGACTAACATCCAAGCGCCGACTCTAGGAGCGCGACTATCGGGATTAGTTTCTAAAAATTTCACCGTTCCCCTAGCGGATTTTTCGATAAATTCATTACCGGCAATTTTTGCCCAATCGGCGGCCATTTGATTAGATTTTTTCGCCGCAGGAATATCACCTAAAAATAATAGTTCATCCACTCCTTTATATAACCAAAGAAAATAGGCATCAGTAACATCAGGAGTGATTTTTGATAAACCTTTATTCATAATCTCAACGGTTCTTTCGGGTTTGCCGGCATTGACAGAAGAAGCGACGGACATCATCAAATAGGCACGGACAAATTTCGGGTCATTTTTAGCGACAATTTCCATAAAATCGGGACTTAAACCGTAACCGGTTTCCCGACGAGCATCGTCATCGCCATAATATTGTATAAACTGCAACATTGCCCAATTGGCTAACATATTATTAAAGCCAAAGGAAGGTATATTTTTAAATAACTGAACCTGAGAATTTTCTAGGCGAGATTCTTGAGCATAATTTCTCTCTAATAATTTTTCTTTGGTCAAAGTTTTCACCTTTTCCTGTTGCATTTCGACAATGACCATGATTAAACCACCGATAACAGCGATTAAACCAAGAGTTTTAAGTAAGGATAGATGGAGAGATTTGTTTGCGCCTAGCATAGCTTTAAATAAAAGTCAATAATCAGTAACGTAAGTAGCTGGTTTTAATTAAATTAAAACATGAATTTTAGGTTCGATCCCCCCTGCCCCCCTTATTAAGGGGGGTGCCGATAGGCGGGGGGATCTGAAAGTTTTTAATACCTACCCACTTAGAGGTTAAAAATTGTCACCTCCCCCCTTATCAAGGGTAGGGTTAATTCATGAATTAACCCTACAATGAATTAACCCTACGATGAATTAACCTACAAATCACGACCTTCATAATTATAACCATTTACTTATCAACAAAAATAAAAGATTTTTGGGGGTTATTTTAATTAATTTCAACGCCATTAACACAGCTAAGAACGCCAGCGGAATTACTGGTAGAAACATTATCTTCTAAAGGATTTTCATCCTCACAAACAATCCCAGTATAAGCCCCAGCTGCCGTTTGTCCAGCCGCCCCGGCATAATTTTTAATATCGTCATTAAATTGAGTCAAAGCATTCAATTGATAGGCCGCCCCAAAAGCATTGGGACTTGGTACTTCGCTGATATCATAGAATTTTAGGGAAATACTGGCAGCTTCCAGAGATAGTTCAGGTAAAGTAGCAAAAGTCCCTTTTTCATAACGATAACCCTGTTGGGCGCGATTGATTAATCCCAGTGTCTCGCGCGCTTCTGCTTGCCTACCTTTGGCGATTTGTCCGAAGAGACTCGGTAAACTAATGGCAGCGAGAACCCCCAATAAAATCACCACTACTAACAATTCTATTAGAGTAAAACCCCTCGCTTTTTTTCCCTGTGATTTGATTGCTAAAAAAAGAAAGTATTTCATGGTTAGGCGCTGGCAATAGTGACTATATTTTGGGTGTTGGGGGATTTCAGTTATCAGTTATCAGTTATCAGTTATCAGATTGCAGTTTTAAGTAGACAGTGTTAGGTGAAAACTTCGGAACTTTCTTTTCAGGAGTTGCTGAAGGCATTGCATTTTGATTTCCTCCATTCATCGAAAAACTGGGTCTGAAACCCCGCCCTTTAGCGATAGCGGAGGGCGGCTTTATATGAATTAGTGAGAAACAATTAAACCGTTAGAACGACGAATTAACTGAATCTTGCTAACAGCTATCTGTCCCAATCGTGTCC
>NZ_JADBTZ010000370.1:0-7800 GCF_020245885.1 Microcystis sp. M165S2
CAATAGCGACTCTTGTTCGGGTGTGGGGTAAAATCGAAACGAGTAGGCTTTTTCCATGTCTCACATTTTAGCATATATTTGGTAAATGCGCTAGTATTTAACGGTAAAGCCGTCGTGAAACGACGGGGTTTCAGACCCAAAATTTTCGATGATCAATTTTACCTTACAGCAAGCCTTCGCCCGTCGTCATGCCCTGAAAGTGATCAGTGGGTTAAATAATTTCGATCGCTCACAGGTTCTCTCAGTAGTTAAAGCCGCTACCGCCGGAGGAGCAACTTTTGTCGATATTGCCGCTAATGCTGACCTAATTCGGGCGGTCAAAGCCTTGACAAATTTACCCGTGTGTGTATCGGCTGTCGAGCCAGAATTGTTGGTGATGGCAGTGGCGGCCGGGGCCGATTTAATTGAGATCGGTAATTTCGATAGTTTTTATGCTCAAGGACGCATTTTTGAGGCTGCGGAAGTTTTAGCCCTAACCCGTCAAACTCGCGACTTACTGCCCGAAATAACCCTGTCTGTGACAGTTCCCCATCTGCTGCCCCTCGATGAACAGGTGAGACTAGCGGAAGCTTTAGTTAGTCAGGGTGCTGACATTATTCAAACCGAAGGCGGCACTAGCAGTCAACCCCTTCACGCCGGTATTTTGGGACTGATTGAAAAAGCTGCCCCGACTCTAGCGGCAGCCCACGCTATTTCCCATGCGGTTAAGGTTCCCGTCCTCTGCGCTTCTGGTTTATCCATTGTCACCGCCCCCATGGCGATCGCTGCTGGAGCGGCCGGTATCGGTGTTGGTTCGGCGATCAATCAATTGGATAATGAAGTGGCTATGGTGGCAGCCGTGCGCGGTTTAGTCGAATCTCTGCAAGCACAACCTGTCCATGTTGGCAACTAGAACAATTTTTGTCTAGATACGACGGAGAAGGGGCTGTTTTCCCTTCTCTTTTTCCATCTGTAATCAGTTATCAGTTACCAGTTACCAGTTACCAGTTACCAGATGTGAGTTTTCAGTCAATAGTATTAAGTGACAAGTTCGGAGCTTGCTTTTCACTGATTACTGTTTACTGCTCACTGCTCACTGAAAAGCCCCACACCCCATCAACTGTGGTAAAATGCCCTATGGCTCAAAACATTAGAGATAGAAGCACTCCACCATGATTCGAGATATCTTCATGCCCGCGCTCAGTTCCACCATGACCGAAGGAAAAATAGTTTCTTGGGTGAAGTCCCCCGGGGAAAAAGTCAGCAAAGGGGAAACGGTGTTAGTGGTCGAATCCGACAAAGCCGACATGGACGTAGAATCGTTTTATGATGGCTATCTCGCTGTAATTTTAGTGGCAGCTGGCCAAGAAGCACCCGTAGGGGAAGCGATCGCCTATATTGCCGAAACTGAAGCGGAAATTGAACTAGCCAAAGCTCAGGGAAAAACCGCCGCTGCCGCCCCTAGCAAGCCCGTAGAGACCCCAGAAATCGCTCCGCCTCCCGTTTCGATCCCCGTCGCCGCCGTTAAAGATAATGGCCGTTTAGTCGCCTCTCCCAGGGCCAAAAAACTGGCTAAAGAATTAAAAGTGGAGCTGAAAACCCTAGTGGGTAGCGGTCCCCACGGACGAATTACCGCCGAAGACGTAGAAAAAGCGACAGGAAAAGTCAGCACCGTCCCCGCTCCCGTCATTACTCCCCCGCAACCCGTCAGCGTGCCTGTAGCGGCTCCTAAAGCCCCGATTCCGGCCAGCGCTCCGGTCGGCCGGACTGTTCCCCTCACCACTCTGCAAAAAGCCGTCGCTCAGAATATGTCGGTTAGCCTACAGGTTCCCACCTTCCAAGTGGGCTACACTATCACCACCGACCCACTGGATCAACTCTATCAACAGCTAAAATCTAAGGGTGTCACCATGACGGCCCTGTTAGCAAAAGCAGTAGCCAACACCCTCGCTAAACATCCTATAGTTAATGCCAGCTATAGCGACGCAGGAATCCAATACCACGGGGCGATTAACGTGGCCGTAGCCGTAGCTATGCCCGATGGTGGCTTAATTACGCCGGTTTTGCGCTCTGCTAACCAGATGGATATCTATTCCCTATCCCGCAGTTGGAAAGATTTAGTTGATCGCGCTCGCAGTAAACAACTGCAACCGGAAGAATACAATAGCGGTACTTTTACCATTTCTAATCTGGGAATGTTCGGAGTTGATCGCTTTACGGCTATCTTACCTCCCAACCAAGGTGCAATCCTGGCAGTGGGCGCTTCCCGTCCCCAAATCGTCGTCCACAATAATGGTTTATTCGGAGTGCAAAAACAGATGACGGTTAATCTCACCAGTGACCACCGAGTCATCTACGGGGCCGATGCAGCCTCCTTCCTGCAAGACTTGGCTAAACTGATCGAAACTGAGGTGCAGTCTTTAACTATGTAATCAGAATCTAGGCAGCAGGAGCCAAGGGAGTTTCTCTCTAGCTCCTGCTTTGTTGTTACTAAAAAAATGTAAAGAATTAGCTAAAATGGGTTTAACCTTATCTATCACCCGAAACTATCGCCCAAACAAGGCCAAAAAAAGTGTTAATCTCAGGGAACTTTAAGATCTAAGCTAATATCGGTAAATTAACCCTCAATCTCGCCCTATATATTAAGCCTACAATAATTCGTATTCCCACGCCCTAACGCCTACCCATAGGAAAAAATGATCACAGAGAATAGTCGCTTACGTTCAGAATTTTTAAATACACAGGTTATCACTCGCAATACAGGCAAAAAACTCGGCGTTGTTAAAGATATCCTAGTAGATATCGATCAACGAGAAGTGGTTGCCCTGGGACTCCGCGATAATATCCTCTCCCTGTCGGGAATGCCCCAATATATGTATTTATCGAGCATCAGTCAGACAGGAGACGTGGTTCTCGTTGAAGATGATAACGTCTTGGAATCCGTCGATATCGATGCTTATACTCCCTTAATCGGTAGTGACGTGATCACGGAAACCGGCGAACCTTTAGGCAAAGTCCGCGATTATCAATTTGATCCCCTTAGTGGTCAATTGCATTCTATTATCATCGCTTCCCTGGGATTACCTCTTATCCCCGAACAATTGATCAGCACCTACGAAATTGCCATTGAAGAAGTGGTTAGCAGCGGTCCGAATCGCTTAATCGTCTTTGAAGGGGCCGAGGAACGTCTCACCCAAGTTAGTGTGGGAGTTTTGGAACGTTTGGGTATTGGTCGTCCCCCCTGGGAAAGAGAAGAAGAAGAAGCTTATTATACCCCCGCTGCTCGCCCGGAAAATCAGTTAGGTACGGGTATTCCCCTCCGCACTCCTGTGGAGTCAGCTAAACCCGTGGAAGAACGCTGGAGTGAAGACGAATGGGAAAAAGAACCCCTGCGTGCCACTCCCCCACCGCAAAAACGGGCCGAAGCTCGTTATTATGAGGAAGAATACGAGGAAGAAGAAGATAACTGGGGAGAGGCGCGGTTAGAACGCACAGAAAGCTTTTCTCGTCCTCAGTACGACGATTACGAGGATAAGGCCGAGGATGATATGTGGGATGATGACGTGGAACCGGATTACAATCCCCCCCGCGTCAATATCACCGAGAAGAAAAAGGAAAGAATCCCCGAATACGAAGACGGTTAATCTTTGACAGTCCCCCTATCCATTAGCTACATCTTTCTTAACATAAAATTTGACAAAAAGAGGAAAGTGTGCTAGGTGGCTCAAGGGGGTTCTCTGGGGGGACTAAATACTTTTGGTATCACGTCGAGTGCAGTGATTTGTCAGACTTTACAGATGTTCAATGAACTCTTCAACTGTGACTTGGGCTTGTTTCAGAATTCCACTTAATGTACCAACCTTCAATTCCCGATGTAAAGGGACAACACAACCAATTTTGCCCTCTTCGGTTTCTTTCTTCATCACAACATGGCTACCTGTTTGACGAACTTCCTCGAAGCCTAAGCGTTCAAGAGAGCGAATTGCCTCCCGACTAGAGATTCGTGGCAGCTTAGGCATAACTAACCTCAATACTGGTCACAAATCTAGGGGATGTTTCTGGTAAGGTAAATTCCTCTAGGTAAAGCCGTGTGGCTTCTTTCAATCCAGCAATCGCTTGCTCAATTGTTTCTCCTTGATCTACTGTACCAACTTCTGGACATTCAGCAATGAACATATTATCTTCTTTGTACAAAATAACAGTAAAGATGCGATTTTTCATGGTGTCTTATCATCTCAGGCTTACTCTGAAAATCATAACATAACTGTTTCCTAATCGTTTGGTTAGAAAATAGTTAGGTTTCCTGATCATTGACACAACTCAAGCTTTTTGAAAAACTCTATAAGATATTAAGTTATTAGTACTTAATCCAATATTGTCCCATCTTCCTAGAATTGAGTGAGAAGATTCTGCAAAAACAAGCGTAGAGTCGATTAATCATTGAAACAAATTTGCCCCAATCAAACCAACTCGATGAACTGCTCGATGTCCGATTCTTACGAACCAAATTTGAGCATCGGTCAATCGGGCTAAAAGTTGATCGGAAGCTGTGAGGCTGTCTTTTGCTACTTCAAAAGCTCCTGTTTCAATGTTGATTGCTACAATCTTCCCATGATTGCCCTCCTCGACTTGGGGGCGCACCTGAGATTGATAAATCTCTTTACCACGTCGAGCGAATTCTTCTTTGCTGTAGCGGAGTTGATTAACTGTCATTGTCCTGACCCCGTTGCAACTTTTGCCCCTCTATTTTAACCTAAACATGGGGAATCTTCGCTAACATTCCCCAACTGGTCCCACAAGAGCGGCATCGCACTTAGACTCACAGCTTCAATCAATGTGCATGGTGCGTTCCCCAAAATCGATCGCTGGAGCAGCAGGAGTCACATTAGGGAACGCACCCTACGGCTGTCTAACGTCAGAGTTGAGCGGCAATCAACCGACTCGAACTCAGCACCAATATCTCCTAATTGTCCGCTCCAACGCCGTGTTGGGCTGCTGATTCTACGGCGCAACTAATTCTGCTCTCTAATACAAAAGGTTTATTCACAAACCAAAACCTCAAGCTTTGACTAATTCTAGGAATGCAATATTGCCGTTGTCTTCAAAGAAAGTCCGTTTGTTCGCTATCTCTAAAGCTGAAATCTCTTTAGCTACATCCGCTAACTGACTTTCAGTACGATAAATGAGCTGCCACTGCATAAATGTTTCCATGTATCCAACTTCTCGATGATCGGGAATAAAATTAGCGACCAGTAGTTTCCCTCCTGTCCGCAGCATATCAAACATTATCTTGGTCAGCCGTGTGGCAAACGGTTGTGATAAGTAGTCGTACAGCCCTGCTGCATAAACTAAATCTAGATTCTCAAAGGATTGCTTTTGTCGAACTAACGTTGTCACTGAACCTCGAATCGTCTGAATAGAACCATTGTCAAACTCACGATCAATGACCTCAAGCGATAGAGGATCTTGGTCAAAGGCAACAAGCTGACCAATGCTTCCTTCTTGAACTGCTACAGATTCTTTGGCTTCTCGCAAGTGTCCACAAGCAATAGAGAGAATCCGAGTTGGGTGTGTTGCCTCAGACGCAACATCATCGATCGTTCTGGCTAACACATCCTTCCTCGCTTTGACACTGCTAGATATGGGACTATTCACACAATGTTCAAGAATTTCTCTACCAAGGGTCGCTAGATTTTGGGATGGCTGCTTGAACCCGTAGATAAAATCGAGTAATTCTGCATCTCCAGCATAGCCTCGCGGCTTGCTGAAAGAGTGGTAAGTAAACGGACACTGATGAATCAGTTGGGTTACGGGATGACCGAGAAATGTGGTCTGGGCAAAATCTCTCCACTCGGTGGCAGGATAACGATTCTTGATCTCCCTCATACCAAGAATGACGTGATCCATACCCGCTTTGGCATTGCCAGAAAGTAGCATGGCTTGTGCATCATCCATCAAAGCATATCCTGCGGCTTGGATTGAATTAGTATCAAGTTGCATGAGTGATTGTGATGTGTGAACTTAATCTGGACAACATTCCGAAACCTTGAACACCTACTGATAACTTAAGTGAACTGCCTCAACCGAGATTTGAAGCAGCCCAACTACATATTATGCGAAAACTTTCTATATAACACTCTCTGGGGTAACGATATGGGTCAACTTTCTGTATATCACCCCGTCCTACAACATATATAGCAATTCTTTGAGCCATGAGGTACAATAGAGAGCAAATAGACAAATAATAGAACTCGTCAGCTTCCTATGAGACCTTATTCCGTAGATTTTCGCCAAAAAATTATCGATGTCTGGAAGAAAGAAAAAATTTCCATTCGAGTACTAGCCCAGAGATTTGACGTGGCTAAGAGCTTTATTCAGAAGTTATTGAAGCAACATAAGGAAACAGGAGATATCCGTCCGCGTCGGCAAGGGGGAACTCCGCCAACCAAGTTAAATAGTGAACAACTGATAATTTTAATAGAAATCATCGAAGCTAACAATGATGCAACTCTCGAAGAATTATCGGAATTACTGTATGAAAAGACACAGGTGAAAGTCAGTAGAGCCACCCTGGGGCGGATTACGCAAAAACTCAAGTACAGTTTCAAAAAAAAACACTACACGCGGCGGAAAAAGAAAGTGAAAGGGTACAGCAAAAAAGAGTGGAATACTGGTCCCAAGTAAGGGAAATTGAAGCATCAAAACTAATTTTTATCGATGAATTGGGGGTAAATTTAGCCCTTTTGAGACTCTATGCTAGAGCCTTAATTGGCCAAAGAGCCAGAGGAAGAAAACCACAAAAAAGAGGGAGAAATATTTCAATAATTAGTGCCATAAGCTTAGAAAAAGTTGTCGCATCAGTCAATATATATGGTGCAGTAGATGCGGTAACATTTGAAGGATTTATTCTGAAGGAAGTGCTGCCAAAAATTAAAGAAGGAGACTGTCTGCTCATGGATAACGCCAAGATTCATCTCGGAGAAATGGTCAGAGAAACAATCGAACAACAAAAAGCTAGACTGATCTATTTACCTCCTTATTCTCCCGACTTCTCTCCTATAGCAAAGACCAAGGTGCTTAGGACAATCCATCGCTGAAACCCTGTTCAGATAAGAGTTTGAAAATTGAAAGCGTCCTAAATAACCCATTATTTGCTATATTGAAAACTTTTGGTCAAAAGTGAAAGCGATGTTAAGAAAACTGAAGGCGAGAACTTACAAAGACTTAATAGAAGGGATTGAATCGGCTATGTTACAAGTTACTCAAAAAGATATTCGCAATTGGTTTACTCACTGTTGCTACTGTACCTCATAAGTTAGAGAATTGCTATAGTAACTTTAGAAAAGTCCTACTTATGCCAGCCAAAGATTTCCTAGATTTAGAAGAAAAGAAAAACTGACAAAAAGCTCTTAAAGAAGAAGAAAGAGCAGAAGTTAGGGAAAGAATTTTAATGTTTCTCTTGCTAAACGACGGAAAAACTCAACGAGAAATAGCAGAGTTTATTGGCTGTTCACTCAAAACAGTCGCCCCTTGGTGTGTTCATGGCGATCCTAACAATTTAGAAAGTCTAGAAGATGGGAGAAAAAATGGAAATCATAAAAAAGCCCCAGAGGAATATATTAATTTACTATTGAAAATAGTTGATGAAGACCCGAAGGAATTGGGATATGAATTCGGGAGATGGACAGCGGCAAGATTAGCAGAGCATCTAGAAAAGGAAACAGGAATTAAACTGAGTGGCTCGCCAGTGAGAAGAATATTGAGAAGAAAAAAGTATGTGTATATCTGGGCGAAATATAGTCGAGAAGATAAGCAAGACAA
>NZ_JADBTZ010000371.1:0-5632 GCF_020245885.1 Microcystis sp. M165S2
ATCAATATTCTCAAAAAGGGACTAAGTACGGTAGGGCATACCGGAACTCACGCTTGGGGAGAGATTCCCTCTGGTTTGGTTGGATACGTCCTGTCAGATTAAGGAAACTCAGTGAACCAAGAATCCCTCGCATGAGAGCGATGGGAGTGTCAACGTCTGTGAATCTGTGATTGCCTATCAATTTGCCCGGGAGATGGATGCCACGGAATTAGCCAGTTTAATCACTGCGGGTAGTCCGATTCCAAAAGGCTCTTGTTCAGCCACAATTCTCGCACAGATTCAGCAAGGTGGTCTGGTTTCTCCACGGCTGAAAAACAAGTACAAAATTGCCCTTAGAGCTTTCTTAGATACATAGCTTCAGCCGTTTTCTGGTTAATAAGTTTTTGTCCCCTAACTCCCCGCAGGACAGGAATCGGCGAAAATTACGCAGGGAATCCCCACATGACTAATGGGAACAATATCGGGTTCTGTGGGGGGAAATAAAGCGACAACGTGGGGAACGGGACGGGGAGTATAATGCACTTGCGATTGACCTTGATAAGCGAGGGAGGTACTTGCTCCTGAATCTAACATCACCGCCTCCCGAAGGCCTGCCTGTACTAATAATTCTCCCAAGGACATCGAATCGATCGGGTCTCTGGAAACCCCGATTACTGGCTGTCCTGCCTGATTAATCCCCCAAAAAGCCCGGTGACGCAGGGCATCAAAACCGTAAAGTGTACCAAAGGATTCTTGCGGTTGTGGTTGTCCATCTTTGACTAACCAAGCGGCCGCGACAAAAGCATCCGTAACCTTGAGATCATCTCCGACCTCCGCTGCGATTCCTTCTAGGGTATTATGACGGGCAGGATCAAAAGGAAGATAACGCACCCATCGATCGGTAATGATTACTAAAGGACGACCCTCTAACTTGCCGATTTCACCTTCATATCCCGGGATAAAGCCGCCATTTTCGCTTAAAACCGGCCCGATCATCTGATTGGAGTCCAATTCCTTGAGAGAGAAAAAACCGCCATCTACAGCCGCGATCGCTTCTGTGCCGGCGATAATTTCCTCCACTTGATAGCGACTATCAGCGTGGATAGTTTTGGGAATACCGCCACTAATTAGAACAAGTGTATTGCTTGGGAATTCCACTTCCCGTTTTTGGATGGTGGTGGCAAAGTTAAAACCACCATCCCTACGGGGTAAGGGATCACCTCCCCAAGCTTGCGGTACAATTTCCTTGGTGCGCGATTGCCCAAAGCGTCCAATAGTGAGTAAATCGGGGGATTGTCCAGCAAAATGTTCATCGAGGTCATTCATCGATAAAGCCGCCCGATAACCCGCTTTTTTGACGAATTCCTTCACTCGATCGTCCGCCTTCCCTTCTGGATAGGTGAAATAATTAATCGGAATGCCCAATTCTTTTTCTAAGATTTGTTTCGACTGCTTGACTTCTTGCTCCAAATCTGCATCGGACAATAATCTTAAATCCCGGGGATGACTAACACTATGGGAGACAATTTGTACTAGAGGATCGGCGGCCATTTCCCGGAGTTGTTGCCAAGTGACACTGGTTCTGCCAGTTTTTTGAGTCATTTTATTGATATAAATCGAGAAAACGGCGGGATAGCCATATTTTCTCAATAAAGGATAGACATACTGGTAATGTCCCCCATAACCATCATCAAAAGTCAATAAAACCGGTTTAGCGGGAAGGGGGATACCGGTCCGCAGATGGGAAATTAACCAATCGATACTGATAGGAGTTGCCCCGATTTCCTGCAAAAATTGAAAATGTGCCTCTAATTCCCCCGGAGTAACGTCAAAAAATACCTCTTTTTCTGGTAAAATGTCGTGATACATTAAAATCGGTACTTTTGTCTCTTGAGCGCGGGGATGAATTTCTGGCCAGGGTGCTAATTCGATCGCTGTTGCCGAGTTATTTTGCCAATTATCGAGACTAATATCGTTTTTTTGGAGAGATAGGGGGAGAATCACGCGATCGGATAGGTTTTTATAGGTTTTACAAGCAAAAATTCTCGATATATCCTTAAAAGAACTATTTTCTAGGACATAATCCGCGCATTCCGGTTGAAACTCCCTAAAAGGTGCGGGGAGAGACTCACCCCCCACCAGAGCATTAGAACGAGGATACAGAGAACTTGCCCAAATAATCAGACAAACGACGATAAATGCCAAAAATCCGTATAGGGGAAGGGAAGGAAACGAAGATTTTTGCCGAGCTTGCCAACGCATAATATCAAGTAATCAAGTAAACAGTAAAAAGTAAAAAAGAAATTGAGATTTGCTCTATTACCTTGACCGACAAGCTGAGTTTCCCTATAATCCGTTCCCTTGTCAAGTTTTCTAGAACACCCTCATCAGGAGATAGGAGTCAGTATTCAGGAGGAGATAGGGTGATAGGGTTTTGGGGTGATAGGGTGATGAGACAGCTTCCCCACTTCCCCATTTCCCCACTTCCCCACACCCCATCACCCCCGCTATGTTCACGGGGATTAAGTTGGTAAAGCGTGACACAAAACTGCTAGAGTTACCAAAGACGAGTATATAAACTTTACAGATATTGTATGAGAGTTTTGGTTATTGGCGGAGACGGCTATTGTGGTTGGGCAACGGCACTCCATCTATCAAATAGAGGTTACGAAGTAGGCATACTTGATAGTTTAGTTCGTCGCTATTGGGACTTACAATTAGGCTGCGATACCTTAACACCGATCGCACCCATATCTCATCGGATTCAACGCTGGCAAGATCTGACGGGAAAATCGCTCGATCTTTTTGTCGGGGATATCAATAACTACGACTTTTTGATTCAATCCCTGCGACAGTTTCAACCAGATGCGATTGTTCACTTCGGAGAACAGAGATCTGCACCCTTCTCCATGATCGATCGCGAACACGCAGTTTTAACCCAAGTTAACAACGTTGTTGGCAATTTAAACATCCTCTACGCGATGAAAGAGGAATTTCCCGAAGCGCACCTAGTGAAACTGGGAACCATGGGTGAGTATGGCACACCGAATATAGATATTGAAGAAGGCTACATCACGATCGAACATAACGGTCGTAAGGATACTTTACCCTATCCCAAACAACCCGGTAGTATGTACCATCTCAGTAAAGTCCACGATAGCCATAATATCCATTTTGCCTGTCGGATGTGGGGTTTAAAAGCCACAGATCTCAATCAAGGGGTGGTTTATGGAGTCCTCACCGAAGAAACGGGAATGGATGAGATGTTGATTAACCGTCTCGATTACGATGGGGTTTTTGGTACTGCTTTAAACCGTTTTTGTATTCAAGCGGCGATCGGTCATCCCCTGACAGTGTACGGTAAAGGTGGCCAAACGCGAGGATTTTTAGATATCCGCGATACCGTGCGTTGTTTGGAATTAGCGATCGCAAATCCCGCTCAATCGGGGGAATTCCGCGTCTTTAACCAATTTACCGAACTGTTTAGTGTCGGTGACTTGGCACTGATGGTGAAAAAAGCTGGTTCCGCATTAGGGTTAAATGTGGAGATTAACAATCTTGACAACCCGCGCATCGAGTTAGAGGAACATTATTTTAACGCTAAAAACACGAAATTACTCGATCTAGGCCTACAACCTCACTATCTCTCCGATTCTCTCCTCGATTCCCTCCTAAACTTCGCCACCAAGTACAGAGACCGGGTAGATATGAATCATATCCTACCAAAAGTCACTTGGAAACGATAATTTATCAGTAAATGATCAGTTGAGGATGGGGTAGTAACCCATCCTTTGCGTTTTTCTTTTCTAATGTATCGGAATCAAACTCGGTCGCCAGTTAAAGTTCCTGAATCCGCACTGATAGGAATTATTGTCGCCCGCAATTGCGGGAATTAGGGCAACGTTCCTGCATTAATTGGGAAAATTCCGTTCTTTGAGCGGGAGTTAACACTTGACGAATTTCCAAAAAACTCTCAAATTGCAGGTTACTGATTTCTTGGCGATTCCGAGAGACTTGCTGATGTTTAGAACGGATATCTCGATCGGAGGCATTATTCGATAATAAACTATTTAATTCTTGTTCGTTGCTTCTCATGGTTTCTCGCAACGTTTTGGTTTTTTCCTGATATTTCTGACGAATAGCGGCAATTTTTGACTTTTGGTCATCGGTAAGGTTTAATTGTTCGATTAGTCTTTCTCTAGAATTATTCATCCCACGGGGACGACTCTCAGGACGCTGGGGAGAGCTAGTTTGAGCGATAAATAGACGATCTTGGGGATAGGATAACACAGTGGCAGTTGGGGCTAGGTTAACGGCTAGAGTTAAAGCCATGGTCGTGCCGAGAATCGAGAGAGTAGAAAGGGACATAATTGACCTCCACAAAGAAATTAAGGGTTATAGGTAGAATAGGTGAGTTGAGGCTCGTTTAAGCTCATCCAAGGCGAACTATAAACGCTAGGAGCAGCAATCGGTGGAGCGATGCTATAGTCCCAACTCTCCACTAAAAAAGCTTCTAACTCCTCGTCGGAAATTTGGCCCAGTTGTGGATGAGGATGAGACCAACGATAGGAAGCAAAAATCAGCACAGATAAGGCAGTAATACCAGTGATCAACCCCAATAAAGGCAGGGATTTTGGGGAAGTTACCGGTTTTTCTCCCCTAATCATTTGCATTAACTGTTCTTCTTGATCTATCGGTCGAGGTGGCAGCGATGGACGATAGCGACGCAGAAAATTAACCACTTTGTCATCTTCTGGGGACATTAGAGAACTCCTTGTTTTTGCAAAAATTGACCCATGGTTTTACGCGCATAATGAAGACGTGATTTCACCGTACCGAGGGGAATTTCTAAGATTTGGGCAATTTCCTTTTGAGGTAAGTCCTCTAGATCGTGAAGAACAAGGACAGCGCGATGTTCTAAACTGAGAATTTCTAACCCTTGTCGGACGACTTCCTCATAATGCAGTTGCATCAAATCGGGACTATCTTGGGGACGGGATTCGCTATCAAGGGAGTTTTCCTCATCAGTGCTTTTGGCCATCCTCATTTGTCTTTTGGCTAATTGTCGCCGACCATCGATCGCCACATTCCAAGTGATCCGATAAACCCAAGTGGAAAAGTATTCAGGTGAACGCAATTTCGGCAACCCGCGCCACACTCTTAAAAATACCTCTTGGACAAAATCCTCTAGGAATTCCCGTCCACAGAGTTGATAGAGAGTAGAGCGGATTTTTGGTTGATAAAGACGGTAAAGGTGGGGAAAAGCACCCCTATCACCCTTTTGACACTTTAAGATTAACTCTCGATCGCTCACAATTGTTTGCTTATCGGTTATCACCTCGATCATTCCCGTCACCCCTAGCTACTTGTCTGTTTAGACTAGGGGATGCCAAGAATGGTTCATCGAAAATTTTGGGTCTGAAACCCCGTCGTTCTACGACGGCTTTACCGTTAAATACTAGCGCATTTACACGATATATGCTAAAATGTGAGACATGGAAAAAGCCTATTCGTTTCGATTTTACCCAACACCAGAACAAGAGTCGCTATTGCGGCGCACTTTGGGCTGTGTAAGATTAGTTTACAATAAAGCTCTCCATCTCAGAACACAAGCATGGTATGAAAGACAAGAAAGAGTAGGATATACTGAAAC
>NZ_JADBTZ010000372.1:0-13429 GCF_020245885.1 Microcystis sp. M165S2
GGATGTAATCTGACTGTTACTGTGCTTGGTTCACAAGCTTCTGGTATTTGTCTTGACCAGCGAATAGGTAAAGGTTCTGTGCATTTAGCTAAATAGAGTTGTTTGTCTTTAAATTTAAAAGCAGATTTGGTAAATTTGGCACTTCCTCCTTGATGTTTTTTCTTAAAGTTGGGATACTTAGTACGACCAGCAAAGAAATTAGTGAAAGCTGTTTGTAAATGTCTTAACCCTTGTTGTAAAGGTACACAACTAACTGCGTTTAGAAAGTCTAATTATTCTTGTTTTTTCCAATCGGTTAGCATTGAAGAAGTTTCAGCATATCCTACTCTTTCTTGCTTTTCGTACCAAGCTTGTGTTCGTTCGTGGAGAGCTTTATTGTAAACCAATCTTACACAGCCCAATGTGCGCCGCAATAGCGACTCTTGTGTTGGTGTGGGGTAAAATCGAAACGAATAGGCTTTCTCCATATCTCACATTCTAGCATATATCGTGTAAATGCGCTAGTATTTAACAGTAAAGCCAACCTAGAACGGCGGGGTTTCAGACGCAAATTTTCGATGATCGAGAATGGCTTTAGCTTGAATTAAAGCCGATCGCACTTGTTCAAAACCTGTGCCACCATAGCTATTACGGGCTGCTACCACCTGACGAGGGGCGATCGCGTCGTAGATATCGGCCTGAAAAGCTGGATGTAATTCTTGCCATTCGGTCAGGGTTAAATCTTTCAATAACTTACCGGCTGCCAAACTGCTTTTAACGACTTTCCCGACTAAATTATAAGCTTCTCGGAAGGGAATCCCCTTACTGGCTAAATAATCCGCCACATCCGTCGCATTAGAAAAATCCTCCGCCACCGCGTTAGCTAATCGGTCAGTTTTAAATTGAATCCCGGTGGCTAAAAGTACCGTCATCGCTTGCAAACAAATCCGCACGGTTTTAACGCCATCAAATAACGCCTCCTTGTCCTCCTGCAAGTCTTTGTTATAGGCCAGGGGTAAACCCTTCATTAAGGTCAATAACGCCTGTAAATGCCCAAAAACCCGCCCTGTTTTGCCGCGCACCAATTCGGGAACGTCGGGATTTTTTTTCTGGGGCATAATGCTAGATCCCGTGGCACAACTATCGGTGAGAGTGATAAAACTAAATTCTTGGGAAGACCAGAGAATCATTTCTTCGCTCAAACGGCTCAGGTGTACCATAATCAGACTAGCGGCCGTCATGAATTCAATGGCAAAATCCCGATCGCTAACTCCATCGAGACTATTGTTATACACCTGCTCAAAATCGAGTAAATTGGCGCTGTAATGACGATCGATCGGAAAAGTCGTCCCCGCTAAAGCGCCACATCCTAGGGGCGAAATATTAGTCCTGGCGCGAATTTCTCCTAATCTTTGGTGATCCCGTTCGGCCATTTGAAAATAAGCTAGGAGATGATGGGCTAAACTAATCGGTTGAGCGCGCTGCAGGTGGGTATAACCGGGGATGAGGGTTTCCAGATGGTTTTCAGCGTGATTGACTAAAGCTTGCTGAAAATTGCGAATTTCTTGCCTAATATCATCGATTTGTTGTCTAAGATACAGACGAATATCCGTTCCTACCTGATCGTTTCGCGAACGGGCCGTGTGCAGTTTTTTGCCCACATCTCCCACGATCTCGGTTAAACGACGTTCTACGGCAAAATGCACGTCCTCTTGATCGATGCCGGGGTTAAAGTTGCCGGTGCGGTATTCTTGACGAATTTGTTCCAATCCAGAGACGAGACTATCAGCTTCTGTGGGGGTGATAATACCCGTATAGGCGAGCATTTTAGCGTGAGCGATCGATCCGGTGAGATCATACTCGATTAATTCGATATCAAAGCCAATACTGGCGTTAAATTCTACGATCGTAGGATGGAGACTACCTTCAAAGCGATCGCTCCAAGTTTTCTTTGCTGTCACTGTTTTCGTTAGATTATTGTGGATAAAGTTAACCAAAATATGCTGGGCAGTTTTTAGGGATAATCCGGTGCTGATAGCATTACCGCTTCAGGTTAGAAAAATCTCCAACTCTACAAGCATAAGAATAGCAAGAATTGCTCACTCTGGCTGAAGGCTGATAGGCGAAAAGCTAATAAGAAGTAAAACCTCGAAACATATAACCGACAATCAAACCGATTAATAAGGCCCATGCTTGCCCAGTTTTGACGAAATTTGAGAAGGATTTCTGGACATTCCCGATGATATCCACGTCTTGCTCCGAAATAGTCATCAAGACATTGGTAAGAGGCGAAAAGTCGATCGAGACAGATAGATGATGGAAGATGTCGATCACGATAGAATTCCTCAAAGACGAAAATCTACAGAACAAGTTAACACAAAGAGGAGGTCACTTTCAAGATGATTGAAATTGCTGGTAATAGGATAATAATAAATTGCCCGCTTTTGCTAAATCTTGACCAAAGGCGATAATTCCTTCTTCATGACCACTCATCACTAAAATTTGTTGCTCCTCTAGACGATCTTCTTGACATAAACGGATAATTTCTGCGGCCATTTCTGGGGTTCCATAGGCGATATTTTCTTGAGTGGTCGGCACTCGATACATCAAATTTTGCCACAGGGGGCGATGGTGAATATGAATTACCCCATTAATCTGGGGATTCGCTTCATAAATTGCTCCATGGGTGAGAGTTTCCGAAGAAGCGGCAATTGTTCCCCGACAAGTGACCCGATTTTCTCTCCAATCGTAGTCTATAACTGTGGTGTAATGGGATTCATTTAATACCGAGATTCCCCCGGTGTTAGTGCCAGAAATAATAATTTCTTTGTCTATTTTCCCTCGTTGACTCACATTCCCAAAACCGATTCCGTTATCGTATTGACCGATTAATCCCAGTCGATATAGGCGATTGCGCCAATAATTTAATTCTGCAATCTCTGAGCTTGCTAAGGGACGGTCAGGAATCCAAGTACAATTATATTTAACGTAACCTTCATCAATCATATATTTTTCAAAAATATTCGGGATAATTTTGACACACTTTCCGCACAAAGTCCTGGAGAGGATAGGAAATATTAGTGATATAATTATCTTTAATGACTTGGGAGAATAGGGGTAAAACTTCTGTGTCTAAGGCGGGTTTAAATAATTCCATCGGCAGGATTAAATCGGAACCTTCCCGCACATCAATTGTCTCAAAATTGCTGGCTAAAATTAACCAAAGAGGACGCACCCAAAGAGCCGAACGACTTTCGATCACCTGAATTACTTCTCCGTATAAAGTTCGATTTTTGCAGAATAAACTAACAATTTGATGGGGAGTAAATGTGTTCATAGACAATTCTAGTTTTCCTCGATAAGCTAAGACGCATTTTAACCGCTTATTCTTAGATTAGCCGAATCTCCCCCCAATCTCTTTACTCTTGCAAGAGCCAACAGTAAAGAGTGTCTCATCTCAACAAGCAATTTAAATGCGCGGGCAGCTTATCTTTCACTGGTCACTGATTACTGTTTACTGATCACTGAAAAAAGCTTGCCACTCCCCGCTCCCTTGCCAGATTGGGAAAAAACTCCGTTAGAATACGGGAAGCCGTTTACAAAACGATACAAAATCATGACCGTTGCTTACCCTCGTAAATTCAAGAAGACGATGAGCGCTCGCGACATCATGAAGCGTGTCATTAGCGATCGCGAAATTCATCTTGTCACCCTCAACCGCTACCGCTACAACGAACAACGTAGCTGTAAAGACCTGACCGAACTGATCGAAACCTTAGACGGACAACCGAAAGAACTGATACAGGAGCTTTCCCACCACGTCGCCGATGAGGCGCGCCATGCCTACTGGTTAACCGATTTATTGATCGAATTGGGAGCCGATGTGGGGAAACCGCCGGGGTTGTCCTATATCGACGAATTTGAACGTCTTCTCGATCAAGATCAATTCCAAGGCGAAGAACAAAGGGAAGACCTACTGATTGCGGCCCTAGCGGCAATTAACGTCACGGAAAAACGGGGATGCGAATACTTTGCCGCCCATATCCATGCCCTCAAAGCAGGGGAACAAACCCCAGAAAATCTGAAAATTCAGGAAACGATCGCCAAAATCTTTCCTGAAGAAGCGGGTCATGTGCGTTGGGGCAATCGTTGGTTAGCCAAAATTGCCCAAAAAAGCCCCGAACATCGGCAAAAAGTCGAAAAAGCCCAGGCAAAATACTCAGCGATCGAACAGGCCGCCTATGAATCGGGTATGGATATCACCCTGGGGGCAGAATTGCGCCGCGTCGGTCATTTAATGGAAATCGCCGCCACTATGCCGCTTTGGGAACGTCCTCAATATCTGATGGAACGTTTACCCCAATCCCTTCTCGACCCGAAATGGCAATTATTCCGGGTAGAAGCGGCTCAAAAAGCCTGGAATCGTGATCCACAAATGTTTATGGAACGCTTTTTGCCGATGTTTTTTAATGCGGACGACAATATCGGCAAAAAAGAGAAAGTCAACTAATTTAACCTTGATTTTCAGGGGCAATCGTTCAGCGATCGCCGAAGAAATGTTCATCGAGGATCGAGAAAATCGGCTATTGTTTTAAATAGGGGTGAGTTCTCAGCTTTAGGGCCGGAGAAACACCACTTTTTTACTGTTTATTTTGGCTTTTCTCTTTTAGATTATGCGTCTTTTAGCTGCCTTTGATCGCTATCCCAATAGTGTATCTTTAACCCTAGAACCAGTAGCCACCGACTCGCAAAAATTTGATTTATATTTAACTTTACACCTACAAGCTCAAATTCAATCTCTCCTCGGCGGGGAAATGAAATGGGGACTGAAAGGAGGAAAATTAGATTTTGTTTTAGTTAATTGTCACCTAACACCAAATCCTCTTTCTAGTCAAGAGTTATACATAAATCGTATTAATAATCATCAATGGCGGTTATCGTTCAAAAGTCCTCAGTCAATATTTACAGGAGCGATCAAAAGGATTAACCTAGGAACCGTGAGTGTGGAGGAAGAACCTTATCATCTGACGGTGCAATTTTCGGTGACAGCTTCTGATATCTGTATCACGGAAACATCGGGATTATGGAAACACGATATAAGCCCCAATAAACATAGTATTTTAGAGCGAAAGTTAGCATTTTTCCTGATGGAAAATCAATTTGATGCTTTTTTGAGTCGTATTTCTTTGGGGTCATCGCAAGTAGAATTAGATACTGTTCTAGTTGAACCGAAACCAGCAGCATCAGAAAATTTAGAGAAATTGCCAGCACAAATCGAGGGAATTTATGCTTCTGTTAGTGATGATTTTCTCGAACTGGCCCAATTAGCTGAACTCGATCCCCTAAGGGATTTTACTGGGGCAAATCTCCTAGCAGCGGAATTAAGTGGTATATCTTTAGGTATGGCCAATCTCTATCAAGCTAATCTGCGCGGGGCCAATTTAACCGATGCTGATTTAAGCGAAATTAATGGCAGTCATGCTAGTTTTAAAGGAGCGGATTTAAGCGGAGCCTTATTAGCTAATGCCGATTTAAGTTATGCTGATTTTTACCGTTCTAGTTTGGCTTTAGCTAATTTAATCGGCTCCAATTTAGAAGGAGCTAATTTGGTTGAAGTCAACATCACTCAAGCGAATTTTAGCGGAGCAAAAGTGAAGGGGGCAAAGTTTGCCGATAATGTGGGTATGACCGAGGAATTGCGGGAAAACTTACGCTTGCGCGGGTCTTTCTGCGATTAGTCAACTATTAAGCCTCTAAGATGCTACTAAATCCGCTCACCGCTCACCGAAAATAGCGTTATTGAATAACAAAAGAAGATTAGAGATTTTCCTCGGTATCTATGCCCAATTCCCGCAGTTTAGCCGCTAATTTCGCCGCTTTTTGCTTTTCTTGCTGGACTTGGTTTTCTGCCTCTAAAACCCGATTTTCTGCCTCTACAGCCCGATTTTCTGCCTGTTGTGCCGCTTCTGCGGGAGTGGGTACTAATTCACCTTCGGGGGTAAAATAGCGCAATTTATTGGCAGATAAACCCAAATATAAGCCTAATTGTTGACTCCAGAGCCATCCCTGGGCATTGGGGGTAATCGGTTGATATTGACCGCTAATTAGGGTAAATCCTTGAAATTCTAGGCTTTCTGGGTCAAACCAAAAATAATCGGGAGTGCGAAATATATCTTGATAAATTTGTTTTTTCTCCTCTCGGTCAACTTTGGCGGTACTATCGGAGAGAATTTCGAGAATTAAATTGGGATATTTGCCCTCTTCTCGCCAAACTACCCAACTTCTGCGGTTGGGGTTGGAATTTGTCCCCAAAACGACGAAAAAATCAGGACCACGGAAGAATTCTGACTTTTTCTGGTTGGGACTGTAATAGATAGTTAAATTGCCGGTGGCAAAATAATCTTCTCGCTCGCGCCACCACCATTCTAAACACTGAATTAGTAAAATAATTTGTTGTAGATGTAGGTTACTTTCCAAGGGTGGTTCATCACTCCAAAATTGGCCTTGTGGGAAGATTATCTCAGGGTTTACATGAGACTCGACTAGGGGTAAGCTTTCAGCGATAGTCATGGTTTTCCAACAGAGATAGGTCGAGAACTTATTATAAATGATTGAAGGGATTTTTTGAGCAATTGTAGCAGTAGCAATTGAGGTAGAATATTCTTGTTAGTAAATCGCCATTTTCCCCTTAAACAATACCCGATCGCAGGGCAATTACGGCCGCTTGTACTCGGTCGTCCACGGCCAATTTATTCATAATGCCCCGCACATGGGTTTTAATCGTATTGGTACTTAAATAAAGTTGTTCGGCGATTTCAGCATTACTTTTGCCCTCAACAATTAACTTTAAAACCTCCATTTCTCGCTCCGATAAAAGTGCTAGATTGGGATTAGGTTGCACTGCCGGCGGTTTGAGATTATCCATGACTAAACGGGCAATTTGGGGGTCTAAATAGGTGGCTCCGTCCTTAGCTGCTTCAATGGCGGCCAAAAGGCGATCGAGACTCGCTCCCTTGATACAATAGGCATCAGCACCACTAGCCAGAGCTGCGATCACTTCCTGTTGGAGAGTGTGGGAAGTGAGCATGACCACATGAACATTAGCTAAACCCTCCTTAATCTGTTTAGTTGCCGCAATGCCATCGAGACGGGGTAAACCGATGTCCATGACCACTAAATCCGGCCGTAGGGATAGGGCTAATTGTACCCCCGCTAGACCATCACTCGCTTGACCGACAATCTCAAAATCCGGCTGTTCACCGAGCGCTTGTTCTAAACCTAACTGCATTAAAGGATCGTCTTCAACAATTAAAATCCGCATGATCTTTGATTCCTAACGGGAAAATGTACGGTTTTCACCCATCTGCATGAGGCAGAACTACTCCTAGTTTAGGCAATCTGGAGATAGATTAACAGTGACCAGTGACCAGTGACCAGTGACCAGTAAACAGTAAACAGTAATCAGTAATCAGTGAAAAGACAGTGAGAAACTACTATTTAATACTGCCAGCTTAATCCATACTGCTCACTTAGAACTCAAATCTGATAACTGATAACTGATGACTGATAACTGATAACTGATAACTGATAACTGAAAATGCTACGGATTTCATCAGATCGGTCTAAAATTGTGCTTGTTGCCCTAGTTTATCTGGGTGTTGGTTGGCTAGGCTATCTCTGCTTAAATTTAGGCTCGCGACCTGCTCCGATTTGGATGAGTGCTGGTATTGGCTTAACTGCGGTTTTTTTAGGGGGAAAAAGGCTAGTTTTAGGCGTTTTTATCGGGGATTTGCTTCTTACCTTCTTTTTAGCGGCCAGTTGGCCCATAGCTCTATTTTCGGCGCTCGGTAGCAGTTTATCGGCTCTGTTAGGGGCGCAATTCTTGCATTATCTGAGATTTTCCGCCACTTTACAGCGCATTCGCGATATCCTTTTACTGGTATTTTTAGCGGCTTTATTAGCCTCGGCAGTCAATGCCACTATCGATACTTTTGCCCGTAGTTGGCTAAATACTTGGGATTGGCGGCAATTTGGACAGTCTTGGGGCATTATCTGGCTCGGAGATAGTACGGGGATATTAATGACCACGCCGCTGCTGTTGCGTTTTTTCTTCAATCATCACTCCTTGCGAGAACCACGGCAACCCCAACGCCTTGGCGAGGCCTTACTTTGTCTGAGTTTGCTAACGGTGGTGACTTCCGTGGTTTTTGGTGATCAACCAAATTTTCTCAACCCCGATTGGAGTATGGTGCAGTACCTCGAATATCTGCCTTTTCCTTTTGTGGTTTGGGCCGCTATGCGTTTTCAGACTTGGGGAGCGGTAATAGCGAATTTTTTAGTATCTATTTTAGCTTTGATGGGATTGGCCAAGGGAATCAGCCCTTTTATCCTACAGGCTCCCGATTATACCAGAGGTGTCTTGATCTTACAAATCTTTTTAGTCATTGTCATGTCAACTTCTCTGTTTTTATCGGCGGCGATTAGCGAAAGACAACAGATCGATCGAGCTTTAAATGAAACTTTAGAACGAGAACATTTACTAACACAAGTTGCTTTAAAAGTCCATCAATCTTTAGATATAGATCAGGTTTTAAATACCATTGTTGAGGAAATCAGACATTTTCTCGATGTCGATCAAGTCTATATCGGTCACTGTCAAGAGCGGGGTTGGTCCAAGGTAATCGCTGAGTCCCGTCGTCCCGAGATTCCCTCGCTGATGGGTTGGTTTCCCGAACCAGAATTACTGGAAGAATTGGGACAATTATTTTCTTTAGATAAGTTAATTATTGCTGATAATACCGCTAAGGTGCAAACTCTGCCGACTCTCAAGGGTTATTACGAATACCTGCAAGTTAAATCCTCTTTAGTTTTACCTCTAACGGTTAATAATCAACATTTAGGTGCTTTAGTTGTCCATCAATATTCCCATCCTCGTCATTGGCAAAAAAGCGAGGTCAAATTATTAGAACAGTTAGCCACCCAAGTTTGTATTGCTATCGGCCAAGCGCAACTATATCAGAGGGTGCAAAGCTTGAATAATAATTTAGAACGGGAAGTGGCAGCAAGAACCTTGGAACTGCGGGAAAAAGTCCGGGAAATTCAGCGTTTATACGAAATGAAAACGGTTTTTTTACAGGCAGTATCCCACGATCTTCGCACTTCGATTATGGGATTAGTGATGTTATTAAAAAATTTACAGTGTCGGCAAACAGAAAAAGTAACTATCTCGCGAGCAATGCTCGATCAGGTGGTGCGTAGTTGCGATCGACAATTAACTTTAATTAATGCTTTATCAGAAAATCATTTTGCTGAAGAACGGCCTTTAATCTTACATCGTCAACCTCTATCTTTAAAAGAACAGGTGGAAATTTGGCTCAAAGATTGGCAGAAAGATTTTGATTTATACCAAGCTACTTTTATTAATCTTCTCCCCGATGACTTACCCGCTATTGATGCTGATCCTTGTCAGCTAAGAAGTGTTTTTGAACAATTATTAAATAATGCCTTAAAACATAATCCTCCACCGATTCAATTAGCTTTAGATGCTCGTATTGACCAAGATATGCTCTACTGCACTTTAAGCGATAATGGCATTGGCATGGATGAGGAACAATGTCAACATCTTTTCCATTTATATGTAAGAAATCTTCATAATCAACACCTAACGGGAATCGGTTTAGGTTCCTACCAATGTCGGCAAATAATCGAGGCTCACTCTGGGAGAATTGGGGTAAAAAGTACCCCGCGGGTTGGCTCACAGTTTTGGTTTAGTTTACCCCTTACCCATCAAAATTCTAGAGTGATTAAGCAGGAGTTAGTCAACAGTAATCAGTGATTTTTAACAGGATCGAGATAATCATGCTTACTCGTCAATCTGGGGTTAGATTTGCTTTAGGTTTATTGATTATTTTCAATATTTTCTATTTTGTCCATCTCGCCTACTATAGTTATGTTTGGCACGATGAATCTTTGGTCTTACTCCATCTTTCTGGTTACACACCCGAACAGTTAATTAACTATCTGTTCGATGGACAAATTAAATCTACAGAACAACTCTGGCAATTTCAAGGGGTTAATTCCGTGAAAGGTTTTCCTGATACCTTAGCCTCTCTTTATACTAGCTCGAATTACGATCTACCTCTCTATTACAGTTTCCTCTGGTTTTTAGCAAGGTTATCGGGCAATTCTTATCTAGTCTTAAGAGGATTTTCGGTAATTATTTGGCTTGGCATTTTATGGAGTTTTTACCATTTGGCTTTGACTTTATTTAAAAATAAAAACGCCGCTTTAATCGCCACTACACTTATCTTCTTTTCCCCGCGTTTTACTGGTTATGCTCTAGGAATTGGGGAATACGGACTATATGTTTTCTGTTCGATACTTTCTAGCTGGTTATTTCTTAAAGCTATTGATTCCTCGCAACCGAAAAAAGATTGGTTTTTCTATAGTTTATCCCTAATCGCTGGTTTATATACCCATGTTTTCTTTATCTTTGTTCTAGTAGTCCATAGCCTATATTTTCTGTTGCAGCTGAATTATTTTAACTCTTTAACCAAAAAATACTATAGCATCAGCTTACTTGCTTCTCTGTGGATTTATTCAATTTGGTTAACCCGGATTTTTACTGGTCGATTTACTATCTTTGGATGGTCAAAAGGCAGTTTACCCCTAGAGGTACTTTGGCAAATATGGGTAAGAATGATCGCTCGCTTATTTTATAATTTTAGTTTAGCCAATCCCACCATCAACCCTATTATTGAATACTGCCTAATTATCCTCGTCATCATCTCCTTTATTTATCTGGGTAAAAAAGCCGATAAAAAAGTTTTTACCCTGATTATTCTCCTGACAATTATCCCATTTTTCTCTCTTTTAGCGTGGGATCTAATCAGAGGATTTCGCTACACGGCTGTGGGCAGATTTTACTTACCGAGTTTTCTCGGTATGCTGCTGGCAGTTACCTTTTTACTAAGCAACGGATTACAGCATCGCCAAGGCTGGGCAAAAATTCTCTTCATATTATTGCTAGTTTTCGGATTAATTGCCAAAATTCCCTATCCACCGCCGGCAACTAGATATGTGGGCTATGGTAGTAATATTCCCAACGCTTATACAATGATTAATCGCAGTCAAAAACCTCTAATTATTTCAGAACATTGGTTAGATACCTTGCCCCTTATCCATACTACTGATGCTAAGACAAAGTATTTATTTGTTCAGTCGAACCCTAAAGTTTCCATCCCATCCTTAAAAAATCAATTTACCGATATTTATCTCCTCAATCCTTCCCCTAGTCTCAGACAATATTTAGATGACCGGTCTATACAATTATCCCCTACGGAAAATCAAGCCTTTTGGCGAATTGATTAAAAAACCATTGACCCCTCTTGCCAAAACAGACCACAACCTGATAGACTCAATAAACCAAGGCTTCAGGGAATAGAATTGGGCAGTTCATCCCTAAGAGGGATTGACTTTTACAAAGTTTTATGCTTGCTCAACTGGAGAGTCCCCGAAATCTGGTGATTAAGAGTTTTAGCCTCTTGGCTACCGGACTGACTAAGCAGACCTAACAAATTCAACTGTATGATACCGAGTCAAGACATCGGCGAGGCAGTAGATTCAGTCAGAAAAACTGACGCACAAGACTTCTCTAATTTAATGCCTAGACCTGGCTGGCAACAAGTGGCGGGTTTAGGTAGAGACTGTTTTTGGTATTGAACCCCGATTCTTTTCGTTCTTTACCGGTTTTAGTGATTGCCAATAGGGATTTTAAGCCCGTAATTGGTTGAAAATTTCTATTTATTCGCAAAAATTCCCAGTCGCTCCCTGTACTAATCCTAGAGATCGACTTCATGATCAGTAATTTTACCCAACCAATTCTCTGGAAATCAGCTTCCAGAACAATTTAGTTATTTTATGAGTAGCAATGCCTTAACCAATCGTGAACATCTAATCGAACTGTATAATCGAGGAGAACGCAACTTTGCGGAAGTCAGACTTAGCGGAGTCAATTTAAAGAGACAGTGTTTAAACCAGATTAACCTAAGTCATAGTTACTTAAAACGAGCCAATTTAGCCGAAGCTTGTTTAATTAACGCTAATTTCAAGGACGCTGCCCTCGAAGAAGTCAATTTAAGCAAAGCTTGTCTTATCGATGCTAACCTGACTAAAGCCGACCTTTCTGGGGCAAATTTGCGCCAAAGTCAACTAAGCGGCGCAATTTTGAGTAATACCATTCTCAAAAAGGCTGATTTAAGTTCTGCCTGTTTAATTCACAGTAGCTTACTTTTTGCTCAACTGTTCAAAGCGAATCTCGAAGCGGCTAATCTCACCTCAGCCACTTTAACCCATGCCATGGCGGGGAAAGCTAACCTAAAACGGGCTATTCTCACTCGTGCTATTCTTAGCTCTGCTAATCTTAGCCATGCTAACTTAAAAGAGGCTAACCTAATTCGAGCCTATCTCTATCAAGCTAATCTGGAAAACTGCCATCTTCAATACGCCGACCTCAGCTATGCCGATTTGCGCGGGGCGGATTTACGGGGGGCGGATTTACGTTATGCTAACCTCGAAGGTGCTAATCTGACGGGAGCTAACCTCAATTGTAGCGATTTTGAGGGAGCTAACTTAACCGGAGCCGATTTAAGCAAAACTGACGCTAATAAAGCCAATTTTCGCCAGGCTAACTTAACCGGTTGTAATCTGCTCGGTGCTAATTTAGCCTCCGCTAACCTTTCTGGTGCTAATCTACACCAAGCGGGATTACTCTTGAGTTATTTAGTGGGAAGCAATCTTAAACGAGCTAATCTCAAACAAGCTAACTTAATTGGGGCGATTTTAACCGAAAATAATCTTCTTTCTGCTTCCCTCGAAGAAACTATTCTTCCTAACGGTAGTCGCGGTAATCTCCTTTCCTAAATAGGGTTTGCGGCAAAAAGTTTTTCGTGGGGGTAGGGTGTGGGGTGTGGGGTGTAGGGTTTTAGCTATTTTCAGGTGGTCAATTACCTAATTTTCAGGCAAAAAGTACCTGAATTTTCCCCCCAATCACTCCTAGCTAAGGCACTTTTTGAGGGAAAAAAGTCCAAAAGCCTTATCCAACAAGGTTTTTATATTTATTCAGCCAACCCCAACTATAGTGTAAGGAAGGCTTAAACGCCTTCCTTTTTGGCTAGGGACAAAGGCGATTATGTCCCGTTTTGTATAGCTCTAACCTGTTCAACCTCTAATTCTAAGGCGGATGCGACTTGCTCAACACTTAACCCTAAGGCTAACAAACGAGAGACCGCCTCTAATGCCTTGTTTAGTCTGCCTTGCTCAATGCCTTGCTCAATGCCTTCCTCGCGACCTTCCTGACGCGCTTCCTCGCGCACATCTTGAAAATACTGAGTTTGTTTTAATTCATCTAAACTAAACATAGTTTCTATCTCCCGACGATTGAGAAGCGGTA
>NZ_JADBTZ010000373.1:0-32700 GCF_020245885.1 Microcystis sp. M165S2
GCTTGATAATCTGCGCTTGTTTTCAAAGCATGGTGTAACTCAGTCATGGTTAGAAATGGCTGATGTGAAAAGAAGGCTTGACGGTTTAAATAGACAGCACAATTATAAAGATTCTTTGATAAAAATGCCAACTTATCAAATGCTAAAAATTCATTTTTATTAAATTTGATTAGATGTCTTTGAACTAATTTCATGCTCTTCCTCCAAGCAATTGATTAAACATTCGGTTTTTCTTGTTCTTCGTCTTATTGAAGACAGTCGAGCGCAAAATCCCTTTTTCTTGGCATAATCTGATAGTTTCATTTGAACTGTAAGGTAAACTTGCACTAACCACAGTAGCAGTTGTTTGCTGTTATTTGCGTATATTTTCTACAAAACTTTACAATACCAGCTGCAATGTGGGGGCGCAAAGCTCGCGCCCCTAATCTAAGGTCGAGAAATAACAGGCTGATGGCTGATAGCTTAATGCTATAAATCTTCTTCTACCAAAGCCTCGACCCGTCCTGTTTTGACCGCTTCCACCAAAGCGGCGTGATCTCGTTCTGTCTGCTCGGCATAAGCGATCGCAAACTCGCCCATCGCTAGATCGAACTGATCTCCTTTCCCCAAATAACCGCTAATGGTGGCTGCGTCTCCAGATTTAGCGTGGGCGCGGGCTAAGGTCCAGCCACAGAACTCGGCGTAGCGTTGCAGTTGGACAGCCGACACTCCCTCAATGGGTAGGGAAAACTTCATATCCCGCAGTTGCCGTAAATAGAAGTCTTTGCCCCGTCTTCCCTTGGTCCAGCCTAAAAATATGTCGCTAGAGGATTGCATCAATCTCTGGCCTGTAACCACCCGTTGTCCCTGATTTTCGTACTGGCTCTTGGCGGTATAGGGTTCAAGAACCGAAGGGCAGGCTTCCTTAACTTGTAGGATGAGGGGATGGTTGTCTTCCGAGAAAAATAGGGCGATATAACATCTAGTGCCGACACTGCCAATGCCTACCACTTTCAGGGCAAAGTCCTCTAACTGGTAGCGATCAAAGAGAACCCGGCGTTCCTCCGGCAGGGATTGGCGATAGTCTTCCAGACCCTCGCGCACGAGAGTCTCCCAATCCGGTTCGTTGACATGGTAGAGAATGGGCGGCTGATCGACAAAGCGATTGCGTCCCCCGGTTTGAGTGACGATCTTGGGGTAAAGATGTTCGATGATGCGCTCGCGGGCTTTTGCCATCATCTGTTCCCGTATCTTCCGCGTCTTTTCGTCGGGAGCCATCTCGATCGCCTGTTCTACTCCTATGCGCGTGTACCATATCTCTAACGGACTGAGGCGAGAATATTCCCGCAGGTGTTCCCGATAGGAACGAGCGCAATCGATCGCCGCCGCCTTCGATTCTTGATCGGATAGATCGCTATCCCTGCCGGCGATGACAAAGCTGACCACTAGACGCTTGAGATCCCATTCCCAAGGTGCGGGTAGGGTTTCGTCGAAATCGTTAATATCGAAGACTAAATTGCGTTCGGGGGTGGCAAAAAATCCGAAGTTCAACAGGTGGCAATCCCCGCAGGCCTGCACGATAACGTCGGTTTTGGGAGTGGTGGCCAGATCGTAGGCCATCAAAGCAGCGGAACCGCGCAGGAAGGTAAAGGGACTCCGCAACATTCGTCCGTAGCGGATAGGAATCAATTCCTGTAATCGCCCTCGATTTGATGCTTCGATGATCTCGATCGGCTCTCGACCAGCTGCGGGGGGTTGCCAGATAGCGTGGCTAGAACGCGGCAATCGCTCCCGCAGGGATTTACCGATCTGGATGCGTTCTTCCCGTGAACGGAATCGAGCTTGAGAAGATGAGCGGATCGGGGTTTCTATTTGGTGGTTCATAGCGACTTTTTCCCCTGAATGAGATTACATCCCTTGCTGTTAGATGACTAAATGAATACAAGCAATAGGAAATAGATAAGTCAATAGTGATGGTTCCCCGAATGGGATAACTTTCTAACATTTGCCCCTTTAGAGATAGCTTCTGATGCTCGGTTCAACAATTAATCTTCACTCGCTTCTTATTCGGGGAAGCTCAACATTATCGATGATACATTTTTTCTGAAATGGCTATCTCTTAAATTTGCTTAACTTTTAGCCCAATGGCAGCCCTACTACTTCGATTATATCTTGCTCAAAAATTGCTGGCGGAATGCTCGTAACAAAATTTTATCTAATGTTCAGCCTTCGGCCAGGGGCTAAAATCTCGCTCTTTTGTGGGGAAAAGGGGGGTATATTCCACGTTAAAGATAAGATATGCAGCGGTTGCTTTATTCATCTGGCACAGCTAATTCCTTATGGGATAAGCTTTTCGGCGTGGAGAATGTACCAGACCAATCCTGAATCCGCCGTAAATACCCTTAAAATTGATGAGCAGGAGTAAATATTACCAGTTAAAGGTTCGCTGCTATGAAATTCCGTCAATTGATACAGGCCACAGAAAATAAATACAATCGGCTGCTGGCAAATCTGCTCTCGCTCTACATTATTTACCCATTTTTAGTATATCTACCCCTGGGAGATTGGCTGATTTTCTTTTTCTTCTCCCTCTCTCTGATCATCGCAGTCTATCAGATTGATCGAAGTAAATTGGCTTTAAGATTTAATATCAGTCTGTTTTTAATTGCCCTCCTCCTGCGAGCATTCAGCACGATTATCCCTATTTATAGCGATTTTAACCGTTGGTTCGAGCTATCTAGTACGTTAATTTTTCTAGCTTTTATTGGTTTATGTGTGTACTCGATTTTACTAGAATTAATTCCCGCCGAACAAGTCACGTCTGATATTATCAAAGGGGGAATTTGTGTCTATTTTCTCTTAGGATTTTTCTGGGCGGCCGCTTATAATATCATCCAGATTTTCGACCCCGATTCCTTTAGCTCCGCCGCTAAAACCGTCAACCAAGCGGATCTACTTCATTTCAGCTTTACTACCTTGTCCACGGTGGGTTACGGTGATATAGTTCCTGCCAGTAAAGTCGCTAGAGTTCTAGCCAATTTAGAAGGAATGACTGGAGTTCTCTATCCCGCCGTTTTTATTGCCCGTTTAGTCAGTTTACACAATGGTCGTTAACCAAACAGCAATTCTCATTTTAAGGTTTCATGACATTAAAACCCTTGCACATAGAGGGGTTAAAATTCTTTAACGAATCTCTAGATCGCTGAAACAACGCACAATCGTTTCAAAATGAGAATTGCTGGAGCAACATTAACGTTGCCCATCACCCGCCGCAGATAACCTTGAACGCCCAGCAGATAATCTTTGGGCGGTCGGCGTGCATGGGGGTTGTTAGGCAGCATTTAATTGCATGACCTTCCTCCCCTGCTTTGATACTCTGGGCTAGGAGCAATACCTTCAGCAGCAACTCTTTGCAGTGTCCATCCACTAGCAAGAGCATTTGTCCATGTTGCCCTTCCTGATGAATCAATGTCTCTACAGAGCATCCTTCGGTATAAGCCATTAAGTTTGTTCTGGGCTTCAGGACTCTCTGCAATTGCACGCCGGACTTGAAGGACAGTCCTCCCACTGTTTAATTCTCTAGTCCAAGTATCCATTCCTGAAGGATCTACATCTCGCTCTAGAATCTCTCTGTAAATCTGAATGACAGCTTGCCTACTTTGATACTCTGGGCTAGGAGCAATCAGCAATTCTCATTTTAAGGTTTCAGGCTCTTCTAGGTTGTGTGTGATAAGTTTAACTTACATAGGATTGATCGATCTTTGTGTCCTTTGTGTCTTTGTGGTTCGTTCCACCCCCTCTCTAGGAGGAATGTATCTTAGAATACATTTTACCCACCAAATCCAAGAGAGCCGGTTTCATGACATTAAAACCCTTGCGCCTAGTGGGACTTAGGCGTTTTCGGTCAGCAAAAAAGGCTCAAACCATTACCGGACAAGGGGTTAACCTCGATTTGTGATTTTCATTGATATATCTGGGTTTCAGCGATTTTGGGCTTCTTGAAGTAAATCCCAAGCGGGGATTGGGGTTGAGGCTTTTCTTGATTTGTTTTTTGTCTAAGTCCCACTAGAGGGGTTAAAATTCTTTAACGAATCTCTAGGTCGCTGAAACAAGGCAAAATCGTTTCAAAATGAGAATTGCTGAACTAAAACAATCGATCACGAGTTTGCTTCTAATCGGTTTCTTCTTCATCAATAATTGCCGATCGATCTAATAATAATAAATCTCGTAGGCGATCGGTATCTAATTCTGTTAACCAATTTTCTCCAGCATCTACGGTTTGTTCCGCTAATTGTTTCTTGCTTTCGATCATCTCATTAATGCGTTCCTCTAGGGTTCCCGTACAGATGAATTTATGTACCTGAACATTGCGTTTTTGTCCGATACGGAAAGCGCGATCGGTGGCCTGATTTTCTACGGCTGGATTCCACCAACGATCGATATGAAAAACGTGATTAGCGCGGGTTAAATTTAATCCTGTTCCCCCCGCTTTGAGGGAGAGAATAAAAATCTTTGGTCCTTGGGGATCATTTTGAAAGCGCTCGATCATTTCTACCCGATCTTTCGTTTTGGTAGAACCGGAGAGAAATAATATTTCCTCGGCTAATTTTTTCTGGAGATGGGTTTGTAGGAGTTTTCCCCACTCGGCAAATTGTGTAAAAATTAAAGCTCGATCGCCTTCTGCTATCACTTCCTCTACCATGGCTTCTAAACGTAATAATTTTCCCGATCTTTGACTGGTTTCTAAACTATTTTCTTTCAAAAAGTGAGCGGGATGATTACAAATTTGTTTTAGTTGCATTAGCAAGGTTAAAATTAATCCATGTTTCTGAATTCCTTGAGTTTCTTCAATTTTCTGGAGCGTTGTCTCGACTAATTGTTGATAAAGTTGTCCCTGTTCTTTCGATAAACCACAAAAAATATTCATTTCCTGTTTTTCTGGTAAATCTTCAATAATATTTTTATCGGTTTTTAATCTCCGTAAAATAAAGGGACGGACAAGGGAACGTAAATTATGCAGGGATTCTTGATCGCCGTATTTTTCAATAGGAAGGGCAAAACGACGCTGGAAAAATGTTTGAGTTCCTAAAAAATTGGGATTGAGAAAATCCAAAATTGACCATAATTCCGTCAGGCGATTTTCTACGGGAGTTCCCGTTAAGGCAATCCGAAATCCTGCGGGTATTTTTCGCACTGCTTGGGATTGTTTAGCCGTAGAATTTTTAATATTTTGAGCTTCATCTAAAACTAAACCTTGCCATTGTACTGCTTCTAAACTGGACAGATCGCGATAGATTAAAGGATAACTGGTAATAACAACCGATTTATTTTTTACCTCTTGAGCAAAAGCTTGACCTTTTAATCTTTTTTCGCCATGATGCACAAAAACAGCCAGGGTGGGAGCGAATTTTCTTAACTCATGTTCCCAGTTATTGACCACAGAAGTGGGAGCCACCACTAACACAGGATTAACTAACATATCCTGTTCTTTTAATGCTAGTAAAAAAGCGATTAATTGCGGGGTTTTTCCTAAACCCATATCATCGGCTAAACAAGCACCTAAACCCCACTTTTCTAGGAAAGCTAACCAACTAACTCCCTTGATTTGATAGGGACGTAATTCCCCCCGAAATTCCCGCGGTGGGTTGATTAATTGAATCCCTTGATTGTTATTTAAATTATCAATTAATTCCTTTAATGCTCCCTCCGCTTGGAAATTGACTACCGGCAGTTTAGCAATTAGATTATTATCTCCTGAACTCAAGCGCAGAGCATCTTCCACCGAGAGATTAAGGGGCGCGATGGTATTATTTAAAATTGCCTGAGCTGCTTTGACATCGGTTGGTTGTAGGATTAACCATTTGCCCCCCACTTCCACCACTGGCGATTTTTTCTCTAATAACTTATCAAAATCTTTTTTCGATATTTCCTGTTCCCCTACCACTAATTTAAGCTGAAAGTTTAATAAACTGGTTAAACTTAATCTTTCTCCTTTTTTGGGGGTGACAGTGGCAGCAATCTTAATTCCTAATCTTTGTTCATTACTACCAGCAGTTAAACCCGTTGGCAAAATTACCCCTAATCCCTGCTCTTGCAATTGCCAAGCGATCGAGCGAATAAACTGATAAACTTCGATCGAATCAAGAGAACATTCCTCCGGGTGTCTCTGCTCTAAACTAATTCTAATCGGTTCGTACAATCGCGCCGCTAATCCCAATCCTTTTAAGAGAATTTCCTGAGGATTATTGACAACTCTTTGATAACTATGATAACTTTCTTTGCCCTCTAACCAAATCAACTTGGCACTAATGAGAAATTCTTGATCATCTAACGCTTGTAAATAATAGGTTAGTTTCCACACTGTTCCTAGACTGGGAGGTTGTAAGGATAAACAAACACGGTATTGATTCTCGATTAATTGGCGATTATTGCCATTAACTAAACTTTCTTGGATAGGAAAAACCCAGTTATTATAAGCATTTTCTAGACGCTGTAAATTCTTGGCTTCTAAAGCAATGTCATGATGATCACCGCTTAAAGATTGTAGCCAGGGTTTCACCATCAATGAGGGGGAAATATTAACACCACTATCTATCTTTTGTCGCAAACGAGCATCGACAATATTTTTCAAGCAATCGAGAATAATTATTTGTGGTTCGCTATTTTCTTGATAGGCAAGACAGACCGGGGGGATGGTTTGGATAAACTTAGCTAAACGAGTGCGATCGATGGTACTATCTAGCAGCGGATACCAGCAACTTTCACCCTGATTTATTCCCGCTAAAAATTTCCCCCTTGCTAATAAATCTAAACTCCAACGGTGCAAATACAGCCAAAATCTTAGATCATTGCCGATAAATTCGGCCTTAGCTAGGGGTAATTTCTCCCATAACCGCACTATCATCCCCGCAGAAAAAGTTAATCCCGATACCTGCCATGGTTGCCAAGACAAGGATTTAGCTGTGGGTTCGAGAATTTGTCCCGACAGCAGCGGTAAAAAATATTTTTTCCTTGGGGGGGAATAACTAGGGAGACTGAGCTTGATTGATTCTGGAGAACACCGGTCAAGCTGAGGAGAAAATTTCTCGATAAATTGGGATAATTGCCCTGATTCTAGACAAAAAGGATGATTTTCCTTTGTTTCACTTAATTCCTTCCCTTGCCACTGTTCACCCCAAAGAAAAAAAACACTATCTTGCGAACGAATCAGCCAATTACCGTGTAGAGTAGTCATTATGAAATAGGGAAATTCCTCTAAAAAACCTGCTGTTGAAAAGGTAACAAATCTCGTTTGTCGCTTCTTCTGACCTTAAGAGCCTCTAATCTTCTATTTTAGTGGACAAGGGCTGATTTCTCAAGCAGAATCTAGTTCAGCGATTAGCCCCGATCGCATGGTTATTATCAGTAATAATAAATAGAGTTATTTTTCAACTATGTACAAATCGATCGCCCTCACCCTCGTCCTCAGTCTTCCCCTTAACTTGTCCCTAGTTGGTCAGACGGAAGATTTAAACCATCTACAGCAATTATTATCCACCCGAAAATGTCCCCAATGCGATCTGAGCGGTTCGGGGTTAGTGCAATCGAATCTAGCTGGGGCAAAATTAAATGGGGCCAATCTCGTCGGGGCCAATCTTAGTCAAGCTAATTTAAGTGGGGCGGATCTGAGTGGGGCAAATTTAACCGGAGCCTCTCTTTTTGGTGCTAATCTCACTGGAGCGAACTTAACCGGGGCAATCTTGACGGGTGCGGATTTAAGAGGTACTTATCTCAATAATGCTAACCTCGACAACACCAAACTAGACACTGCCTATGTACAGGGTGCGGTGGGAATTCCCAGTAGTGCCGGTACTCCTGAACTATTCTACGGACTAGGAATGGTGGAAGGAAAACAGGGACGCACCAGCGCCGCTATAGAAAATTTTAATAAGGCCTTGACAATTAACTCAGAATATGCTCCAGCTTATCTGGCCCGGGCCATGGCTCACTATCGTCTGGGACAAAATGCGCTAGCAGCCCAGGACGCTCAAATGGCTTCGACTCTCTTTCAACAGCAAGGTAACACCCCCGGTTACGAAGCGGCAGAGAATTTTATTAAAGGCATGGAAATCGCCCTAAAACCGCGAGAACAGGGTGGTGGCAACGCTCAATTAGACCAAATGGTGCAGGGGATTGGTTCTCTGCTCTTACAGTTTGTTTTACCCGCTTTGGGACTGTTTTAATCCTCGTCCGCTGGCTCTTCTAAATGTTCCGAGACCGCGTAATAAAGGTCAAGAACATGATGATCGGCAAGACGATAAAAGACTCTCCGTCCCTGTTTTTGGTATTTAACTAATCTTAAGGCTCTTAGGGTTCTTAACTGGTGGGATACGGCCGATTCACTCATCCCTAAATCGTCGGCTAAATCACAAACACATAATTCTCGTTTGGCTAAAAGCGATAGAATTCTTAGGCGGTTGGCATCCCCCAAAAGGCTGAAAAATTCGGCCATTTTTTGGGCTTTTTCTAGTTCTAATCCCTGCAAGTTCTGGAATTTCCCCTCTTGGTGATGGGATTCCCCGCAAACCGGTGCTATTTTCTCTATGGCCATGTTTTTTCCCGATCGGTTATTAATTCCGATACTTTCCCCTTCTTCCCAATAACTAGGGTTTGCTGAAAGGTTTTTAGATTTATTCGGCAAACCCTAACTAAATTTAACCGCAACCACAGCCCTTGTGTCCACAGCCTTTTTCGTTAACGTGACCATCGGCACAAGCTTGGCAACAGTAGTATTGATCGTTTTTTTCGATGGCATCGGCGATCGATACTACACACAAACAGGATTCACAAGCACATTTCATGGTGGTGACAGCGATCATGGTTACTACCTCTGAACTTCTTTACTGACTTTAGTATAACATCTGAACAGATGTTCATGGATTGAATAAAGTTAAATTTTTCTGAAATTCAGACAGGAAAGTTAGAGCAGTCATCTCAAGGGTGAGGTGGGAAGTTCTCCTTGATCAGTGATCAGATTTGAGTTTTCAGTTTGCATATAGAGCTTTTCACGTTACTGAGGTATCGACAAGTTTTGCCAACAAAGAGTTTAAGCCCCTTGCCCATGCCTCATTCTGATGAAAACTGCTATATATAGTCTAAGGTAGAAAAAAGTTAAATACTGACTAAACCGCCCAATCATAACAACTGAGCCGACAAATTCTGATGTTATTAGCATTAAAACAACTAACTGTTACCCCAGGCGACCGCCTGTTGTTAACTTCACTCACTTGGCAAGATTATGAAAAAATTCTTGACGAATTGGGAGATCGACGGTCAATTCGTCTATCTTATAGTCAGGGAACTTTAGAAGCAATGACTCCTCTTTTTATTCATGAAAATACCAAAGTTTTAATCGGTGATTTGGTTAAAGTTCTCCTGGATGAATTAGAGTTAGACTATGAACCCGCTGGATCGACAACCTTTAAAAATCAGCAAATGGATCAAGGAATAGAACCAGATGAGTCTTTTTATATCGAAAATTGTGCTGCTGTCAGGGGAAAAAAGCGACTTGATCTGGCTATTGATCCCCCTCCCGATTTAGCAATTGAGATTGATATTACTAAGCGAACCCGATTTAATAATTATCAGCGATTGGGTGTTCCTGAATTGTGGCGATATAATGGAGAGAGACTGGAAATCAATGTTTTGCAAGGATCAGAATATGTTGAATCTTGCCAAAGCCGACTATTTCCTCAATTTAATCTAATAGAAAAAATTCCAGAAACGCTACAAAATAGTCAAAAAATAGGTAGTGCCATGGCATTAAAACAATTCCGAATTTGGGTAAAGCAAACGCTTAATCCCTAACTTCAAATCGAGAACGAAGTCAGGGAACTTTTGCCGATGATAATTTAGGGGTTACAGTTTTCGCTTTAAAGCCGCACCTATTCCTAATACTCCTAAACTCAGTATTCCTAGAATTGATGAAGGTTCGGGAACGGAAGTGACAGGAGGTTGATCGATTTGATTAATTTCAAAATCACCTAATAATATTCCTGATAGTGGCGGTCGATTAAACGTAAAAGAGATGAATGTTGAATTTAAGCTATTCCAAAATAGATTTCCTCCATTATTATCAGCAGTAGATGTAACGACTCCAGAATTAAGCTGGTAAACTCCATCAACGCTAGTTGGAGATACTGAAAAATTGCTGAGCGATTCAAAAGTATCTAGATCTCCAACACTAAGACGTAATGTTGAGATTGTGCGACTGAAATTCAGCGATGTAATGATGCCAGAACTCCCAAAATCCCCAATATTTGCAGCGGTTTGATCCCTGCTGAGAGCAGTCGGTGATGTACTTATTGTGACTGCTGTTCCATCAGATAAAACAGTGTTAGCCGTACTGATAACATTAGGAAAAGGACTAGGAATCCAGGAAAAATCACTAACGATTGTGGCAGCATTGATTTGAGTAGGTGTGATCGCAAATGAACTAACAGCAATAGCAGAGGAAGCGATCGCAACTTTTAATAAGTTTTTCTTACCCCCCCCGCAAAATCAATCAGTTTTACTAATGTTATGATTGAAAAGCCTCCGGAGAATTAGATTTGAGTGATTGTTTAGTTGTATAGTAGTATAGTAACGAAGCTTTCTGGATTGCTCAGGGGAAATTTAAGTAAGTCTTTGGGATCGCTTTAGGAAAGTTAATCATTGGATAAAATCAATGCTAGGGAATATTTAAGGATTTTTTGAGGGCAGTTTGAACTTGGTTTAGGATGTCTGAGGGTAAAATGCCTAGTTTAGGATTGAAAAACGGACTGGTTGACCGTCGCAATCTTGTCAGTTCTGATTACAGAGGTCTTTTTTAAGCCTGTTTGTGAGAAGTTGGGATGTCCTTCCCTAACCAATATCCAAGTTTCCCACCACTCTCCAGGGGGGATTTTGGAGAAGATTCCCAGGATGATTTGTTCTTCTCGATGTACAGCTAAAACTAGCGCGGGTCTGAGTTTTGTGGTGCTAAGGTCGCTGAAGGGAAAGCGAACTAACCAAATTTCGGCAGCTTTAGGGTTGGACATTGTAAATATCTTCCTCTGGGTCGTTCCATTCAGGAAAGCCTGTTTCTGCTAGTTTCATGAGGGTGAGGGTTTCTAGCTTGTCTTCGAGGTCTTCTAAGAGAGAAATTTGTTCTGAGAGGGGAAGTTGATAGACTAGGGTTTTGATTTCTTCAAGGGTTAGGGTGGAAATCATAAGACTCTGGGGTTGTCGAGATATACATTTATGTCAAGCAAACGCTTAATCCCTGACTTCAAATGGACAACGAAGTCAGGGAACTTTTGCCGATGATAATTTAGGGGTTACAGTTTTCGGTTTAAGGCTGCACCTATTCCTAATACTCCTAAACTCAGTAACCCTAGAATTGATGAAGGTTCGGGAACTGATCCGGGAAGAGTACCCTGTATAAAACTATAACTGCTTATCTCCGCTAGTGCATTAGTGTAACCCGTTGCATCGCCAAAGAAAAGTCCGTCGGAAGCATTTGGGGTAACTCCACTCAAAAGCGCTAAAGTGGCAATCGGCAGGTCGTCAATGTATAATTGAGCGTTTCCGCTGTTAAATGAACCTTCCAAGCGATAATTATGAAACACGGTATTGTCAAATGATCCTGGCAGTATTTGAAATGCTGAAATGCCGATTGCGTCAGTCCCAAACCCAACCGTAAAACGTTGTGATGAACTATTGATGGTTAATCCGAAACCAAAGAAATTTTGAGGATTTAGTATAAATTCATCTTGAAGCACTCGTGATCGCCAAGATAAGGTAAAAGGCTGAGTCGTGTCAACGACATTCGCTAACGTATAGCCGTTAACACCATCACCTGATCCTAATGTATTTTGAGTGAGGACACCGTTACTGATAGAAAACACATTTGTCTCCGTTGCTGTATTACCATCTACCAAATACGTCCATCCTTGTGAACTTGGTAAGGTATTAAAGTTCAAGGTGACGTTAGAAGCGTTAACAGGTACAATCACGAAGGTACTAACAGCTAAAACAGAGGATGTGATCGCTATCTTGGATAAGCAATTGTTATCTCTCCCCCCCCCCACAATAAATAAGTTTTGCTAATGTCATAACCAGAAAACCTCATTTAAATGAATATTACCTCTCAATGATAACCGTTTAGTGTTTAGGGACTTGCGCTTTGATAATGTACCATCTGGCTGGTCTGGTTCTTCTACAGAGCGATTTTCAAAGCTGGGATATTATTCCTACGCAAGTCCCTTACTGCTCACTGATTACTGTTTACTGTTTACTGTTTTTAGACGCGGAACAGCCTACCAGCGATCGCCAGCCTCATAAATTGCTAAACGTCCGACACCTATATCTAATCCGGGAGAATTATCCCCGGGGGGATAAGCAGTAATTCCAAACTGATAGACACCACCATAATCGGGATTTCGTACTGGTTTCAGACCGATAGAAACGGTATTACCGGGGGGGACAGGAGGATCAAAAATGACCGTGATCGTCTGAGTATTGGGGTCAAAAGTAGTGGATTTTAGGGTTAATTTTTCGCCGCGCTGATTGCGATCGCCAAGAAAAGCAAAGGTTTGATCAACAAGAAAAGCAATAGTTTGAATATTAGGCTGCTGTTGTAGGGTTACTTTGCCCAAGGGCGCCCCGAGGGACGGCGGCAGAGCGATGGTAAGATAGTATTTTGCTCCCCAAGCACGCACGGATTGGAAAGTAGCGGAGAAATTAACCAGAGTGGGAGAACTCTCAAAAAATACTCTGCCATCGGGAAATTGTCCTGCGAGGGAAACAGAAGCATCAAAAGCGAGTATAGCAATCAAAGCGAGTTTAGATAGACTTTCAGTCTGTTTTAAAGGCAAAAAAGGAATTTTCAAGGTAAAAGCTACTATAAAATATTGATTGTCAAGGGGAATTATAGCAAATTCACTTAACCCTCAACCGCTGCCATTATCAGTGATCAGTGATCAGTAATCAGTGATCAGTAATCAGTAATCAGTAATCAGTGATCAGTAATCAGTAGTCAGGAGACAGGAGACAGGAGATTATTTTTATTTATACTTCCCACACCCTACACCCTACACCCTACACCCCACACCCTACTCCCCACACCCCACACCCTACACCCCACATCCTAACCCCCAACCCCTAACCCCCAACCCCTAACCCCCAACCCCTAACCCCCAACCCCCAACCCCCACACCCCACACCCCCAACACTTAACCCCCAACTTGCAATGTATCTCGAACACCTGCACCTTCACAGTTTTAGAAATTATGCCGAACAGTTGCTAAAATTCGAGTCCAAAAAAACAATATTATTGGGCAATAATGCTCAGGGAAAATCCAATTTACTAGAAGCGATCGAACTTTTGTCCACTCTCAAGAGCCATCGAGTCAGCAAGGATCGGGATTTGGTGCTAGAATCTGAATCAGAGGCGAGAATTTTTGCTAGGGTTAATCGTCTTTATGGAGCATCAGAATTAAGTTTAATTCTCCGTTCTTCCGGTCGTCGCACCGTGATCCGCGACCGTCAACCCCTGCGCCGTCATCTCGATTTTTTGGGCGTGATTAATGCGGTACAATTTTCTAGTCTCGATCTGGATTTAGTGCGCGGTGGTCCGGAAGCTCGCCGAGATTGGTTAGATACTTTATTAATTCAATTAGAACCCCTATACGTTCATATTTTACAGCAATATAATCAGGTTTTACGACAAAGAAATGCCCTCTTAAAAGAGATTCGTAAACAGGAATTAGAGGGAAAAGTTTATGAGGATTTATCCCAACTAAAACTCTGGGATTTACAACTAGCAGAAACTGGTTCAAGAGTAACGAGAAGAAGGGCGCGAGTCCTGCAAAGATTAATTCCTTTAGCCCAAAAATGGCACGAAAGTATTAGCGGAAAAACCGAATTTTTAGAATTACAATATATTCCTAATGTGCCTTGGGTAGAAGATGATGTCAATGGGGTACAAAGGGCTTTTTTAGATAAGATTGAAACCCGTCGTTTGGCAGAGAAACAGCTAGGGACATCGGTAGTCGGTCCGCACCGGGATGAAGTGGATTTTTTAATTAACCAAAACCCCGCTAAATCCTACGGTTCCCAAGGACAACAAAGAACCTTAGTTTTAGCCTTGAAATTAGCGGAATTACAGTTATTGGAGCAGATTATCGGGGAACCTCCCCTACTACTCCTCGATGATGTTTTAGCGGAATTAGATATCGAACGACAAAATCAATTATTAGATGCGATCGAAGATCGTTTTCAAACTTTAATTACCACCACTCATCTCAGTTCGTTTGAGTCCCGTTGGTTGCAATCTTCCCAGATATTTTCTGTCAAAAAGGGACAGATTTTTTATTAGCCTATAGCCTCTCTTTATTTTGCTCTTTGTCTGTATATACCCATAATAACAAAACAGGCCTGCGGCCTGTTTCACTGTTAGATTAAGAATAGTTAAGCCTACCTAATCTCGCGGACTACCGGCTTACCGTCGATAATTTCACCGACGAGAATCAGATCAGCAACCCCGACAAATAAACCATTTTCTAAAACCCCCGGCATATTATTAATAGTTCTTTCCAAATCAGCCGGATCATCGATACTATCAAATTTAACATCGATAACTAAATTGCCTTGATCTGTCACCACGGGGCCAGCTTTTTTCACTCCCATGCGCAGGGAAGGTTTACCACCGAGTGCCTCCAATTTTCGCATCACCGGAGTCATGGCCATGGGTAACACTTCCACCGGCAAAAGAAAAGTCGATCCCAACTTATCCACCAGCTTATTGCCATCCACTACCACGACGAAAATATCGGCGAGACTATCGACAATTTTCTCCTGAGTATGGGCAGCACCGCCGCCTTTAATCAGATTTTTCTGGGGATCCACCTCATCGGCCCCATCGATAGCGATATCCATCTTTGCGATGACATCGAGGGTAGTGAGGGGAATTCCGTACTTCCTAGCCAAAACTTGCGCTTGAAAAGAAGTAGGAACCCCGACAATATTGCTGATTTCCCCGCTTTGCAGTCTAGCGCCCAGATATTCGATCGCGTAGGCCGTCGTTGAACCAGTTCCCAATCCCACGACCGAATTAGATTGAACTAGATTAGCGGCCGCTTTACCGACCTCCTGTTTCATGAGAATGACCGGATCGATTGCTGTCATGATGCACATTCCTAAAAGCGATATTTTGAACCTCTTAGTTATCGGCTATCCGTTGCCCTCTTGTCAATGGAATTAGGGATTAGTGGCCTGAGCTGCTAACATTTCCTTGAGTTTAGCCAATTCATTGGCCCAACGGGGATCTGGCTGTAAAGCGTCACCATCGCCGGTAACTTTCGGGGTACTGCTGCCACCCCGTTCACCCTTGCGTTTTTTGCCGCTGCCGCCGCCACTGGATTTGCGCGGTGCTGCCGTCGTCGGTTTCGGAGTCGGTCTTTCGACTTTTTCTGGGGTTTCTACGCTTGCCTCTGTGCCTTCTGCTTCTTCCCCTTCTTCTTTACCTCCCTTGCTGCGGGGGAGAGCTTTCTCGATTTTGATCGGGTTTTCCATGAAGGATTGACCGTTGTATTTTTCGATAAACTGGTCAGCTAGTTCATCGCTAGGGACGGTAACGAAGGCAAAACCGCGACATTTGCCAGTTTTGCGATCTTTGATGACTTTAGTGGTAATCGTATCCCCTTCATCGGCAAAAAGCGCCTGTAATTTTTCGCGCTCGACGGATTCTTTGGGCAAATTACCAACGTATAGACGAACGGACATGATGGATTCCTCCAAGTATAGGTTGATGTAAAAACTTGTGCGACATTCCGTGCCTGTATGCTGATTTTTTTAAGGCAAACAGAGCTAAGGAGGATGTTTCCCAGCGATAAGCTTGTAGTTTCTGCACGATAGCGGCTGTGGCCGTCAATTTCGACTATCCTTAACGATTTCAACGAGAGGTACGGAATCTAGGGGTTACGTTTTTTAGCTGTTAACAGGGCTAATCATTCAACTTACCCGATTTATGTCGCTCTATTCGATTATTACAGAATGTTTACACAATTTGTCAAATATTTTCTCTCGCTCCGGGCTGCGATGGAAAAAATAAGTATAACTACTTAAGTATTTGTTCACAGTAAGCAAAATTTTATTAAAACTCTTGCTAAATGTATCATTATATGCTTCTTTCCTTTTGGCGGCAGGGTATCCTAGCTAACGGGAGGGAAAAGCAAAACCCTCTCTACAGATACATTGACACTTTGTCAAGTATTTGTTACATTAGTTAAAAAAGGTGCTACCAATCACCGATCTCGCTTGTTATCAACCACTGCCTTCATCAAGGAGGAACACCATGTCTCAACCGATCGAACTTTCCTTAGAACAACAGTTCAACATTCGTTCTTTTCAGACTCAGGTAGAAAAAATGAGTCAGGAGCAAGCGCAGGATTTCCTGATCAAGCTCTACGAACAAATGATGGTCAGAGAAAATATGTACAAAGCTTTTCTCAAACACCAGTGGGGTCTAGATTCTAATCCCTGGGCTCCCCAATAACTCATTTCACCCCTGCGGGCGACCTCTTTCTCCGGTTGGGTTTCTCCGGAAACGAGCTAGGGATGCGGGGCGCATTTCTTCACCTTTTTAGCTATTCTTAGGGAAGAATAACCGAATTGCAAGGGGTTAATTTATGTTCGAGCGCGCTTTGATCTGTACAGAGCTTTTCGATGGTCTCCATCGTCTTGTCCATTGTGTGCCACACTTAGCCCTAAGCGGCTTAAAACAAGTTATCTTCCTCCACAGTATTCCGGTTTGGGAACAACCCACCCTCGCTGCCGTAGATCAAGCGAAAATTGACGCGGCCAAAGAAAAATTAGCCCCAGCTTTAGCAAATATTCCCGACGGTATGACAGTTATTGTCGAAATCTCTAACCGTCGTCCCGTGGATGCCGTGCGGGAAGTCCTCGCTAATCACTCTATTGACGTGATTTTGATGGGAAATCCCATGCGCGGTGCTGTCCAAGAAAAATTATTCGGTAGTACCAGTTTAGCGATCGCAGGTATTACCGATATTCCGCTGCTGATTTTCCGACCGCAATTATTATCAGTTTATACTCGCGATGAATTGGCCCTGCGCTGTCAACATCTCTGGAAACATTTATTAATTCCCTACGATGGCAGTCCCGACGCGATTTATCTAATTGAACAGATAGAAAAATACGCTCAAACTCGATCCCCCGGCTCTTTTGAGCAATGTCTTCTCCTCCGGGTAGTGGAAAATATCAGTCGCGATCCCGGTGTCACCGAATGTCGCTTAAATGATGCCCGTCAGCAATTAGAATCGGTGCAAGTGCGACTAGAAAAACTCGGTTTGCAAGTACAGAGCGAAGTGCGACAAGGAACACCTGTATTAGAAGTTTTGACAGCAGCAGAAGAAAATGATATCAGTGCGATCGCTGTAGCCACTTCCCATCGTTCTAATATGTTGGAATGGTTAGCAGTGCGTCGGATTAATGAAGATATTCTTCATCAACTGTGGTTCCCCTTATTATTTTTCTCACCGAAGGGATAGGCTCAAATTCCTAACAGGTTAAACAAATAACCCACCCCGATAATACCGACGGTGACAAGGGAGATAAACACTGTTAAGAGGGGGATTTTTAACACCTTTCTCAAGATAATCATTTCCGGTAAAGATAGGGCAGTAACAGCCATAGTAAAAGCTAGGACTGTACCCAGGGGAATGCCCTTACTAACCAGTGCTTCCGTTATGGGTAAAACTCCCGCAATATTAGCGTATAATGGCACTCCCATCACCACTGCTAAAGGCACAGCAAAGGGATTGTTTTTTCCTGCCCAATTAGCGATAAAATCGGCAGGAACATAACCATGAATTACCGCACCCACAGCAATACCAATCACCACATATAACCACACGGATTTAAAGATTTCTACTGCTTGATATTGTCCCTGTTGAAAACGTTGTTTCCAAGTCAGAGCTAGTTCCTCGTCTTCCTCTTGAGGTTGATAACTTTTTTGTAATTCCCAGACAAAAGGTTCCACCCATTTTTCTAGTTTTAATTGACCGATAATATAACCGGAAATAATCGCTAAAATTAAGCCAAAGCCAATATACAATAAAGTCACTCTGAAACCGAATAAACCCCAAAGTAAAATTACCGCCACTTCGTTAACCATCGGAGCAGAAATTAGATAGGAAAAGGTTACTCCCAAAGGGACCCCCGCTTCTAGGAAACCAATAAATAACGGTACAGCAGAACAGGAACAAAAGGGGGTAATAACACCAATACAACCCGCCAAAATATTACCCAAAAAGCTGAATTTTCCTGCCAAGAAATTACGGACTTTACCCGGATCGAGAAAGCTTTGCAAAGTTCCCACAAAAAAGCTAATTGTTAACAATAATGTCAGAACTTTTGGTACATCGTAGAAGAAGAACCGTAGCGACGAACCGAGGGAATAATCAAGGGATAAACCAAAGATTCTCGTTACTAATTGCGTCGCTAACCAATCAAAGGGATAGAAGGGGTCAAACATAATTATATTACCCCGAAAAAAGAGAATTATTACGGTAATAAAGATTGAATTTGTTCGGGGGATAAAACCCGACCTTTACTAACCACTTTACCATTAATTACTAAAGCGGGGGTGGACATTACACCCCGTTTAGCAATTTCGATCGGATCGGTAATATGGGATACTTGAGCGGTGATACCTTGAGCGGTGACAGCCGATTTAGCATTAGCTTCTAACTGCTGACATTTTTTACAACCTGTCCCCAAAATTTCCAGATTGATAGTATTCATACCTGTCAAACTCCTTAACTTAATTGCTCGATTAATCCGACAACTTTAGCCTTAATTTCATCGCGAACTCGGCGAAAAGTTTCCATGGTTTGACCATCGGGATCATCAATTAACCAATCCTCGAAAATTTCCTGTAAAACCCATCCTTCCGGCAGATTGACACCGCAACCACATAGGGATATAACGGCATCGTAATCTTCGGGATTAAAATCCCTAATTGGTTTAGAAGTTTGGTCAGTAATATCGATACCAATTTCCTGCATAACTTCGATTGCTCCGGGGTGAACTTTGGCCGCTTCTAATCCGGAACTGGTGACGGCAATTTTACCCGCGCCCAAAGTTTTAGCGAAACCTTCGGCGATTTGGGAACGACAGGAATTTTTTCTACAGGCAAACATAACTTTTTTCATGATTTTAACTCCTAGAAATTGATTTAATTAATAGCTTTATGGGCAATTGTGGACATTTCTTGGGCAGCTTTTTCCTTCCTTTCACTATAGCGATCATTCAGATAATCTACCTGATCTCGCAGGAGAATGGTAAACTTATAAAGTTCCTCCATCACATCAATAACTCGATCTCGATAGGGGGAATCTTTCATCGTGCCATCCTCATGAAACTCCTGATAAGCTTTAGCCACAGAAGATTGATTAGGAATAGTAAACATTCGCATCCAACGACCAAGAATTCGCAGAGTATTAACCGCATTAAAAGATTGGGAACCTCCGCTTACTTGCATGACTGCTAAAGTGCGGCCTTGGGTAGGTCTAACCGCACCAATACTTAAGGGAATCCAATCAATTTGGTTTTTGATAATGCCGCTAATATTACCGTGAAGTTCGGGAGATGACCAGACTTGACCCTCAGACCATTGACTTAATTCTCGCAATTCCTGTACTTTGGCATGAGTATCGGGAACACTGCCATAAATCGGCAACTCACGGGGATCAAAAAAGCGCACTTCTGCCCCCAATTCAGTGATAATTCTGGCAGCTTCTTCTGCTAATAAACGACTGTAGGAACGTTGCCGCAAAGAACCATACAGAAAAAGAATTCTTGGTTTGTGAGTCGATTGGATCATGATTACCAACAAGCAGAACTTATTTAAAGTCTCGGAAACCATCGGATAGTAGGCCGTAAATAATTACAGCTAATTGAGCGCCTAAAATCGGTGCTATCCAGTAAACCCAATGGTGTTGCCAAATTCCTGCCACGAAAGCAGGCCCCAGAGAACGCGCTGGATTCATACTGGCACCGGTAATCGGCCCCATAAAGGCCGCTTCTAGGGCCACGGTTAAACCGATAGAGATGCCAGCAAAACCAATAGGGGCGCGACGGTCTAAACCAGAGCCTAAAATCACTAGCATGAGAATAAAGGTGAGAATGGTTTCAATACAGAAAGCTTGTCCCCAATTTCCCTGTAAAGGCAGAGTTGCGCCCAAATTTCCCACTCGACCCAGACAAAGCACAAGAGTGGCAGAAGCGAGAATCGCACCGAGACACTGGGCGATAATATAGGGAATTACCCAAGATTTTGCGAAAAAGCCGCTTGTCCAAAAGGCCAGGGTAACGGCGGGGTTAAAATGAGCTTTACTGATATGACCAAGAGCATAAATCAGGGCCGCTACCACCGCACCGAAAACCATACTGATACCGAGATGGGTAATTGCACCATTGCTGATTTGATTGACCATTACCGCCCCTGTTCCCGCGAAAATCAGGATAAAAGTCCCCAAACATTCCGCTAGACATTCCCGCACACCTGACCGTTTTAAGAGACGAAAAGATGAGCGAGTTTGGCTCAAAGGCGCGATCGAGAAGGGTTTCGGCATAACAGACAATCGATCGAATTAACCCGATTATATATCAAAAAAAGTTGATATGTCAAGGTTAAAAGCCATTTATAAAGCTTTAATATTTCTAAAAATCTTGATTGGTTACTGATTTTCCCCGCAGGTACGAGCGGGGACGAGGGCTGCAAAACGGCGATATTCGGATAGATATTCTTCTAGGAGAAGAAATTGAGATAGATTTAGGCTGTAGTAGATCCAACGACCTTCTTGACGACTGCGGACTAAATTGGCTTCTTTTAGGGTTTTTAGGTGAAAAGATAATTTAGATTGGGCGATATCGAGATGGTCGCGCAATTCACAGACGCATAATTCCTGATGTCGCAACAGTTGCAGAATTTGCAGTCGCAGGGGATCCGAGAGTGCCTGAAAACCAGTGTAAATTTGGGTTAACGAGTCGGGAGATGTGGCCAGAGAGTTGAACATTGAGATGGTCCCTCGGTGGGAAGGAAATAGGAAAGCGGAAAAATTCAGAATTGCAACAAAACTTTATGTATTTTTGTATCGAATCAGGAAAACCAGCGAATCATCCCCTGTATTATAGACAATGGTTTTGACCAGATTAGCCCTTAAAATCATTGTAAACAGGTTAGGAGACATCATGGAATTATTTGCGGCTCTCAATTTAGAACCTATTTTTCAACTCACCTTCGTGGCGCTAATCATGTTAGCTGGCCCCTTTGTCATTTTCCTACTAGCTTTTCGTGGGGGCGACCTATAAAAACCGCCTCCCACCCATTGTTATTCGTGCTTTTTTGACTTCTCTCCTCTCTAGGGAGAGATTTTTTGTCTAAAAGTCGGGAGTCAGTTATCAGTCATCAGTTAGAAGTGGTCTCCCCACTTCCCCAATTCCCCACTTCCCCACTTCCCCACTGATAACTGATTACTGTTTACTGATCACTGAAAAAAGCATCCCATTTCCCCCTCTCCTAAGAATCGACTGCTAAGATCGAACATAGCGATCGATCTCTCGCTCCCACGATATCTGATAAAACTATCCATGGTCATTAAAAACAACCCCTATTATCGGGCTTTCATCGGCTTTTGGCTCGCTTTCCTTGTGTTTTGGGGTTTTGGGAGTTTCTCACCCCTTCTTGCCCAAGCGAAAGAGCAATCAGCCGATGTGCAATCAATTACCCCCTACCTTAAGCAATTTCAACAAAAAATTACCGAATTTCGCCTCGATAACGGAATAAAATTCATTATCCTCGAAAATCGCGATGCCCCGGTTATTTCCTTTGTCACCTATGCGGACGTGGGAGGTGCCGATGAACCGGACGGTAAAACAGGAGTTGCTCACTTTTTGGAACATTTAGCCTTTAAAGGCACAAAAACCATCGGTACTACCGATTATCTTAGCGAGAAAAAAGTCCTCGATCGCCTTGAAGCTATAGACAAAGAACTGCAAGCGGCCAAAAAAGCGGGTAAAAGCGCAGAAGTGGCTAAATTAACCGCAGAATTTCAACAAGCGAGGGCAGAGTCCGAGCAATTCGTCCAACGCAACGAATACGGGCAAATCGTCGAAACTCAGGGGGGAGTCGGTTTAAATGCCACCACTTCCACCGATGCAACCAGCTATTTTTACAGCTTCCCGTCGAATAAATTGGAATTGTGGATGTCTTTGGAATCGGAACGATTTTTAGAACCAGTGTTCCAACGGGAATTTTACAAAGAAAAAGACGTAATTCTGGAAGAAAGACGGATGCGGACGGATAATAGCCCCTTGGGTTTATTAATCGAAGCTTTTCTCGATCAAGCTTATACTGTCCATCCCTACAAACGTCCCGTTATCGGCTACGATCGAGATATTCGCAATCTGGAACCCTCAGATATCCAAAACTTTTTCGATAAATTTTATGCTGCCAGTAATTTAACCATAGCTATCGCCGGGGATGTGGACCCAGAACAGGTCAAACAGTTAGCTAAGGTTTATTTTGGTCGTTTTCCCGCTAAACCAAAACCCCCACAGGTGACAGTAGTGGAACCGGACCAAACCAAAACAAAGGAAATTACCCTAAAATTAGCCTCGCAGCCTTGGTATTTAGAAGGATACCATCGTCCCGCCCTCAATCATCCCGATCATGCGGTTTACGAGGTTATCGCCACTTTAATGAGTGAAGGAAGAACTTCGCGACTGTATAAAGCTTTAGTGGAGGACAAACAACTTGCCCTCGCTGCCCAGGGATTTAACGGCTTTCCGGGAGATAAATACCCGAATTTGCTCTTATTCTATGCTCTTACCGCTCCTAATGCCAGTGTGGAGGAAGTAGCGCAGGGTTTGAATTTAGAATTGGAAAGATTGAAAAATGAACCGGTTTCGGAACAGGAATTAGAACGGGTTAAAAATCAACTACGGGCAGCCCTATTAAGAGGTCTTGATTCTAACATGGGCATGGCGCGATCCTTGATTGAATACGAGGTAAAAACCGGCGATTGGCGTAATTTATTCGCCCAATTAGATGCTTATAATGCTGTCACCGCAGCCGATATTCAACGGGTGGCTAAAGAGACTTTTACCCCCGAAAATCGCACTATTGGCCGAATTTTACCGAAATAGAGAGATAGGGAGATAGGGAATTTTTCAGTCAGCAGTGAACAGTAAACAGTAATCAGCTTCTGAAGGCAAGAGGCAAAAGAAATAATCCAGCAATTCTCCTACACACTGTCTACTTAAAACTGCAATCTGATAACTGATAACTGATAACTGATAACTGAAATCCCTAAAACCCTAACACCCTAACACCCAACACCTAAAATAAATATAATCATGAAAAAACGCTTCCAATGGCTAGGTTTAATAGTTATCACCCTGATAGGTGTCCTAGCTTTTCGTTCCCCGGCAATTGCCCAAACTCCGCGACATTTTACCGATTTAACTTTTCCTCCCCTTCCTGAAGTGACAGTTCCCCAATACGAGCGCTATCAACTAGATAATGGTATGGTGGTTTATTTAATGGAGGATCGGAGCTTACCGTTAGTGAGTGGTACGGCGATGATTCGCACAGGAGGAAGATTAGAATCCGGGGAAAAAGTCGGATTAGCTGATATTACTGGAACCGTGCTGCGTAGTGGTGGCACGGAAAAACATCCTTCTAATGTCTTAAATCAATTATTAGAACAAAGAGCAGCCCTAGTAGAAACCTCGATCGATCTTAACGCTGGAACTGCTAGTTTTAGCGCTCTTAGTGAAGATTTAGAAACAGTTTTTAATCTCTTTGCCGAGGTTTTGCGTTCCCCAGCTTTTGAAAATCAGAGGGTAGAATTAGCCAAAGTTCAGGAAAAAGGGGCGATTGCCCGACGTAATGATGATCCCGATGATATTGCTAGTCGGGAGTTCCGCAAGCTAGTCTATGGTGATAATAGCCCCTACGCTCGTACTGTAGAATATAGCACTTTAGCTAATATTGACCGTCAGGATTTAATCGATTTTTATCGTACCTATGTCCGTCCCGACCAAATAATTTTAGGAATTGTCGGTGATTTTGATTCTCAGTCGATGAAAGCATTAATCAATAAAACTTTTGGCAATTGGAAAAATCCCGCAACTGCCACTAAAATTGTCACCCCTTCGGCAACCCAAAAAAATCTTCAAGGTGTCTTTGTCGTCAATCAACCCCAATTAACCCAGAGTAGCGTTTTATTAGGTCATCTTGGGGGTCGTTTGGATAGTCCCGACTATCCCGCTTTAACGGTATTAAATGAGATTTTAAGCGGTTTTGGTGGTCGTTTATTTAATGAAGTACGTTCCCGTCAAGGATTAGCTTATTCTGTCTATGGTATCTGGAATAGTCGTTATGATTATCCCGGTTTATTTATTGCCGGAGGTCAAACTCGCACCGATGCCACCGTACCTTTTATTAAGGCAATTTTAGGCGAAATCGAGCGCCTTCGCAATCAACCCGTTACTGCAAAAGAATTAGAAGATGCTAAAAATGCTATTCTCAATTCTTTTGTTTTTAAGTTTGAGAAACCTGCTCAAAATTTATCGCGATTGATGACGTATGAATACTATGGTTATCCCCAAGATTTTATCTTCCGTTATCAACAAGCGGTAAAAGGTGTGACAATTGCTGATATTCAACGAGTGGCACAACAATATCTACAACCGAATCAAATTGTGACTCTAGTAGTGGGTAATGAACAGGAAATTCAACCTCCCTTATCCAGTTTGGGAACTACGGTTAAAACTGTTGATGTCACCATCACACAACTATAAATAAATGTAGAGATGTCGGGTGTGTTATATGACGCTAACACACCTGAGAAAATTTTTCTTGTAAATGTTGACAAATTGCGTATCATAAAAGCATAGTCTTCATCAATTCCCCAGAGACTTTTAGGGTCAGTATGCAATGCTCATCGAATTTAGTGTCGGTAATTATCGGTCTTTTAAGGATGTAGTCACTCTCAGTATGGTGGCTGCAGATGAAGCAACAGGTAATGATGAGCTTGATAAAAATAATGTTTTTAAGGTTAATCAGAATTTTAGTTTATTAAAAAGTGCTGCTATTTATGGAGCAAATGCTAGTGGTAAGAGTAATTTGATTCTGGCCTTATATTTTATGCAAAGTTTTGTAATTAATTCCTCGAAGTTACAAATTACAGATAAGATAAATTTAGAAAAATTTCGATTAAGTTCTGAAACTGAAGATAAACCTTCTTTTTTTAAGATAGTTTTTCATCTAGATAATAAGATCTATGAATATAGCTTTGAAGTCACCCAAGAGCGAGTAATTTCTGAGGGGTTATCTTGCACTCCCAAAACTCGCAAAACCAATATATTTAGCCGAGAAAAAGATAAAATTAAATATAGTAAAAGTCTGTTGAAGGGCAAAGATGTCAAAGATTTAACCAAAAAAAATACTTTATTTCTATCGATTGCCGCTCAGTTTAATGACCCGTTAGCAGGAAAGATTTTACTTTGGTTTAGTAGATTAAAAATTATATCGGGTTCGCAATTTGAAAATTTAAGACAGCTATCTCTTGACTATCTTTCTAGGGAGCCAAATCTTAAAAATGAAATCGTTTTCTTAATTAAAAAATTAGATTTGAGTATCAAGGATATGAGTATAGAAGTGGGACGGACATCCCTAGATAATTTTCATAAAGATATTCCTGATCGAGTTAAAAACAAAGAATTTCGCCTTGATAATTATATCTATAACTCCATTGAAACCTATCACGAAAAGTATGATTTAGAAGGAAGGATAATAGGTTTAGAAAGCTTTCAAATGAATAAACATGAGTCTCGCGGTACTCAAAAAATATTTGCTTTGTTAGCACCAGTTTTATCTGCTTTAAAAAAAAGTGAGGTATTAATAATTGATGAACTTGATTCTCTACTACATCCCTTAATGGCAATAGCAATTATTGGATTATTTAACTCTAAGATAACTAACCCTAAAAATGCTCAACTTATTTTTGCCACTCATGATGTTAATTTACTTAGTAATCAACTTTTTAGGAGAGATCAAATCTGGTTTACCGAAAAAAATCGCCAAGAAGCAACGGATTTATATTCTCTGGTCGAATTTGATATTGATAATAATGCTTCCTTTGAACAAGATTATATTCAAGGTCGCTATGGTGCAATACCTTTTATTGGTGATTTAAGCAAAGTTATCGGTGATTAGTATGGCTAAAAAAGATGGTAATTATGGTTATTTAAAACGTCAAGCTAACAATAGACAGCCAAGGGAAACATTTTTGATTGTTTGTGAAGGCGAAAAAACTGAATACTATTACTTTACTTGTTTGAGGGAAGATTTAAAATCTAATAACATTAAAATAAAAGTTAAGGGAGAAGGTCAAAATACCTTGAGTTTAGTCAAGAAAGCAATTAATATTAAAAACAATGAAAAATCAGCATCTTACGATCAAGTTTGGTGTGTTTTTGATAAAGATAATTATACCAAAGAGCAATTTAATCAAGCTGAAGGACTTGCCAAAGAAGAAAATATCAAGATTGCCTATTCTAATGAAGCCTTTGAAATTTGGTATATTTTGCACTTTCAATATCTTGATACTGCTATACCTAGAAATGGATACGGGCGTATTTTAACTACTCAAATGACAAAAAAGGGATTATTTAAGGAGAAAGAAAAATATGAAAAAAACCGAGAGGATATGTATGAAAAATTAAATGACTATCAGTCTACAGCAATTATCAATGCCGAAAAACTTATTAAACGGCGAGATGAATTAAAACAACATCCTTTTGATCCCTACCCTTCCACTACCGTACATGAATTAGTGAGAGAACTTAATAAAAATAGTCGCTTAACTATTTTGAGATAGAGCAGTTATCTTAATGGTGAGATACGAAGTTTTCCTTTTGGCGAGCCCGTCGTCGATACCAAATTAGGTTACAGTTAATCTTGACGAGAAACGCTATAATTAAGGCTATCATTGAGGAAAGTTACTGTTGAGACCCCTGAATAATGTATTAATTTTTGTATAAAAAGCTAGACAATTAAACCCTTTAGAGATAGGGTGATAGTGGCTGAGTTTGCTATTAAGAGTTTTGTAAATAAATATCAAACTCAAGGGTTTTTGAAGATGGTATCTCGTTAAACTGAAAGTATAAAGTACAGAGGTAAAAATACTTATGATGCTACTACAAGATGTTGCGAGAACCTCTAGAGAACAAGCATTAATTCTGTGGTTTGAAGAAGTAGATAGTAAAGATGTGGGATTAGTCGGTGGGAAAAACTCCTCCTTAGGCGAAATGATCCAACAATTAACCCCGAAAGGGATTAATGTCCCCACAGGATTCGCCACCACCGCTTACGCTTACCATCAATTTGTCGAAAAAGCCGGACTAGACGCACAATTAAGACAAATTTTCCAAGATTTAGACGAAAACGATGTGCAGAACTTGCAAGAAAAAGGTAAACAAGCGCGCACATTAATCTTAAATACACCATTCCCCGATGATTTAAGTCATGCGATCGCTATTGCCTATCGCCGACTCTGTGAACGTTATGGCGATGATCTCTATCATTCCATTGATGTGGCCGTTCGCTCGAGCGCCACTGCCGAAGACTTACCAGAAGCGAGTTTTGCCGGACAGCAGGAAACCTATCTCAACGTCCAAGGGGTGAGGGGAGTTTTAGAAGCTTGCCATAAATGTTTTGCCTCTTTATTCACCGATCGCGCTATTTCCTACCGTCATCATAACGGTTTCGATCACTTTGCCGTCGCCCTTTCCGTCGGTGTCCAAAAAATGGTGCGTTCAGATCTAGCCACCTCTGGGGTGATGTTTTCCATCGATACGGAAACAGGGTTCAAAAATGCCGCTTTAATCACGGCAGCCTACGGTTTAGGGGAAAATGTCGTGCAAGGCGCTGTTAACCCCGACGAATATCTAGTTTTTAAACCCACTCTTAAAAACGGCTACAAACCCATCCTCGACAAACGCCTCGGCAGTAAAGCCATCAAGATGATCTACGATGATGGAGGATCGCGTCTAACCAAGAATATCCGAGTTAACAAGCTAGAACAGGATCAATTCTGCATTAATGACCAAGAAATCCTTACTTTAGCCCGTTGGACGACCGAAATCGAGGAACATTACTCGCAAGTGCGCGGAACCTACACCCCCATGGACATCGAATGGGCAAAAGATGGGATCACGGGAGAACTCTTTATCGTTCAGGCGCGTCCAGAAACCGTACAATCGCAAAAAGCCGCTAATATCCTTAAATCCTACGAAATTAAGCAAAAAAGTGACGTTTTAGCAGTGGGACGGAGTGTAGGTGCGGCAATCGGTCAAGGAAAAGCCAGAGTCATCCTCAGTGTAGATAAAATCAACAACTTTAAACCGGGAGAAGTTCTCGTCACCAATCGCACGGATCCCGACTGGGAACCGATTATGAAACAAGCAAGCGCGATCGTTACTAATCAAGGTGGTCGTACTTGCCATGCCGCTATTATCGCGCGAGAAATGGGCATTCCGGCGATCGTGGGTTGCAATAATGCCACGGAAACGATTAAAACCGGACAGGAAGTCACCGTTTGCTGTGCGGAAGGGGATGAAGGGAAAGTTTACCTCGGATTGCTACCCTTTGAAATTCGCGAAACTCCCCTGGATAATTTGCCCGAAACTCGGACAAAAATCCTGATGAATATCGGTAATCCCGAAAAAGCCTTCGCTTTTGCCGATATTCCTGCCCAAGGTGTCGGTTTGGCGCGTCTAGAATTCATTATCGCTAACCATATTCAGGCCCACCCCAGCGCTTTGCTGAAATTCCACGAATTGGAAGAAGGGGACGTAAAAGACCAAATCGCCGAATTAACCAAACACTACCAGGATAAACCCCAATTTTTCGTCGATAAATTGGCCCGGGGAATTGCCATGATTGCAGCCGCATTCTACCCCAAAGATGTAATTGTGCGGATGTCCGATTTTAAATCCAATGAATACGCTAATTTATTGGGTGGCAAACCCTTTGAACCCAAGGAAGAAAACCCGATGATCGGTTGGCGCGGTGCTTCCCGTTATACTGATCCTAATTATCGCGAAGCTTTCGCTTTGGAATGTCGGGCGCTGAAAATGGTACGGGAAGAAATGGGATTAACTAATGTGATTCCGATGATTCCTTTCTGTCGTACCCCCGAAGAAGGGATGAGAGTCCTCGAAGAAATGGCGAAAAATGGTCTCGAACGCGGGGTTAATGGTTTGCAAGTTTATGTGATGTGTGAGTTACCAAGTAATGTAATTCTTGCTGACCAATTTGCTCAGGTGTTTGACGGATTTTCGATCGGTTCTAATGATTTGACCCAATTAACCTTAGGATTAGATCGGGATTCTGCCCTAGTTGCCCATCTTTTTGATGAACGGAATGAGGGAGTTAAACGCATGGTGAAAATGGCCATTGAAACCGCTAAAGCCCATAATCGCAAAATCGGTATCTGTGGTCAAGCCCCCAGTGATTACCCCGAATTCGCTCAATTTTTAGTGGAATTAGGCATCGATTCTATCAGTCTTAATCCTGATTCTGTCCTCAAAACTTTATTGATTGTGGCAGCAGTGGAGAAAGGACAATAGTTTAGTGATAAAGGTGGGCAAGTCCCACCTTTTTTTGTATTGGTATGTTGACAATATTAATCTAGTTCTGCGTTCATAATACTGGAGTTCTTCATTAAAAAAACTGATAAAGATTCCCGAATCACAATAAGGTTTTTTGATCGACTTTTTTTTCAAAACTAACCTCTAATTGAATTGATAATATTAGACAGGGAAGAAGCAGCAGATTTTTTAGGAAAAACTTTCAGTTCCTGCACTTGAATATTGATTTTTTCTCCATGCAAATACTGCCGAATTAACCCAAAAACATAAACTCTTTTTCCTAATGCTTCTCTAGCTTGTTCAAAAAGTTCTTCAGGAAAAAAACATTTAATAATTTTGTTATCAGTTAGGCTACGAATCCCCATCTTTATCTTTTGACGATTGGCAATATTAATAGATACTAACTGCCCTTCAATAGAGCCATAAATACTATAAAAATTTTGCGTAATTTCATCTACATTATTATCCCTAAACATCAGTTTTTTTGTACTAATTCAACTAAACTAACTTCATCTTTTTAGTTGTCTCTTAACAAAGATTAACTTTAAACTGCGGTCAAGAGATAAACCTAGATTTCGTCAGGATTAAGGCCTAATTCCCGCAGTTTATTTGCCAATCGTTCCGCTCGTTGTTTTTCCTGATTATAGCTAGTGAAAGCTTGTCCATCGGGATAAAAAAGCAACATTTCCGGTTCTCCTAACTGAAAACGTATTCCTAAACGGGGACTAACCCAATTATCGAGAGTTTCTAGAATTTCTAGCTGATTTTCGCCTCTTATCCCACCACTAGCATCGTTTTTATGTGGATCATAAAGATAATATTCCTCGACCCCATAACGCTGATAAAATAGCTGTTTTTTGGATCTTTCCGTGAGGGTGTTACCCAGAGAGAGGATTTCAAAAACCACCTGGGGACTAATATTATTTTCTAACCATTGTCGATAGGAACCCCTTTCCCTTTTTGGTCTCCCAAAAACCACCATGATATCCGGCGCTTGACGCAGTTTATTATCATTTTCCACAGGATACCAGAGTAAATCCCCCGCAACAAAGACATCAGATTGGTTACGAAATAGCCAGTCTAAATTAGTTTTAATTGTCGTAATCCAACGAAATTGCAGGGTATTATCGGCCAGGAGTTGACCATCGCTATCGGGGTAGATAATTTCAGTGACGTTAGTTTTATCTAGTTGCGAAACCATAAGACTAAGTAAAAAAGTTAAAACTAGAAAATGTCAACAACTTAATTCTATTATAGCGAGCATTTGTATTATGTGGCAATTAGGACAAAAATATTGACAAATAGTATAACTTGTGCATTGGACAATAAAGATTTAATTTTTTTGATGATAACGATTGAAAATTTCGTTGGTTCCTAGAAAATTTTTGTCTAATTTTGGGAACTATAATTATAATAAGACTATCAACTGGAATTAGGACAAGAGGATGAGTGGCGGTTTAGTCTATCGACAAAGTCCAGAAGAAGAGGAATTAGAGCAAAAAGTTCTATTGACAACTTTTGCAAGAGAGATCAAGGACAAAATCAAGGATTTACAATCTCGGTTTCAGAACAGTCCACTGGGTTACGGTGGCCATTGCTTTCCAACCTAAAAACTTACCGACCGGTTCGGCTTTTTCAATGCCAATCCGCAGCAGTTCCCCTCCTAATTTACTATGCCATTGCAAGAGGACTAATTCACTTTCAATTGTAACAGTGTTAGCAACAAGACGACCCCCGGGGCGCAGCGCTAACCAACAGGTTTCCAATAGGTGGGGTGTGGTGATACCGCCACCAATAAAAATAGCGTCCGGTGGCGGTAAATCTGCCAAGGCGCTCGGTGCAATTCCGGCGACGATTTGCAGATGGGGCGTTCCCAAGGCGGCGGCATTATCGGCAATGTATTGTAATCTGGTGGGATGATGTTCGATCGCAATAGCCTGGCAACGGCGATCGCTACGCAGCCACTCAATGGCAATGGAACCACAACCCGCTCCCACATCCCAGAGCAATTGTCCGGGTAGGGGAGCCAATGTACTCAGAGTGATAGCACGAACTTCTCTTTTTGTCAACTGTCCGTCATGATGGTAAGCAGAATCCGGCAGTCCGGGAAGGCGCGGCGCCCGGGTAGGAGGATGGGAGGAGATACAGCTAATGGCAATGACATTTAAATCTGCCAGATCTGTAAACTGCCAATCGTTGGCGATGCCTTGAATGTGGCGTTCCTGGGTTCCCCCTAGATGTTCTAAAACCGTGATGGAACTTTCGCCAAAACCTGCCTCGGTTAGAAGCCGAGCAGCGATCGCAGGAGTCTCGGCATCGGCGCTCAGTACCAGCAGTTTAGCACCGGGATAAAGCACCCCATTTAACAAAGCCGGAGGACGGCCGCACAAACTCAAAGTTTCTACTTCACTCAGGGACCAACCCAAACGACTACAGGCAAGACTAAAGCTAGAAGGAGAGGGAATAATCGTCATTTCCTCCAGGGGAATCTGACGGGTGAGGGTGACACCAATTCCGTAGCACATAGGATCACCACTGGCCAAAACACAGACGGATTGACCACGAAGGCGGATAATCTCGTTCACAGAGTCTTGAATGGGAGAAGTCCAGAGCAGTTTTTGCCGTTGATCCTCTGGGCGTAACATTGCCAGATGACGTTCACCACCGACAATAACTGATGCTAAAGAAAGCAGACTTCGCCCCACTGAACTTAACCCTTCTAAGCCATCTTCACCAATTCCTATGATCGATAGCCATTTCGACTTACAATTGCGATCCGCCATATTAAAAAAAAATCGCTACTATTTCATTATCTGCCATCAGGCTCTATCCTTCAAACAAGATATAATCGGGTTAGTGCCAAGTTAATTCAGAGGAAAAATTATGACCACCACCGCCGATGATGTTTGGAAATTATTAGCCGAATTAGTAGAAGCTCAAAAAGAGACAGAAAGATGCTTTCAAGAAACCGAGCGA
>NZ_JADBTZ010000374.1:0-6330 GCF_020245885.1 Microcystis sp. M165S2
TACCTACGATGATTGTCCAGAGATACGAAAGCTCTTTAATTTTGCCCATATTATCGAGTGGAATCTTCAGTATGGTATGAATAATTATAAACAAGTATCGGCGGCATCTGGTAGGGAATTAATGATCAAAAACTATTAGTGTCATATTGTAGTGGAGTATTTATCTACCATAATTTAGCTGGCATTATTGATAAAGATTTGGAAAAATCATCAAAAGCCTTGCTAGGAAAGTCAGACAAATCCGTTTTTAATAGGATGATTAACTCCCAATCCAACTTGAAAAACCCGCTCCCCACCCTCCTATACATTTTAAATAGGTGGCAGTTCAGGGGGAACTGGAATAGGTGTACAAGCTGCCGCACCTATTCCAGTCAGTTTATTCGTGTTGCAAACGTTCCAACGCAGCCACCAGCGCATCCACCTCGGCTTTAGTATTGTAGAAAGCCAAGGAAGGGCGCACCGTTGCCTCTAGACCAAAGCGTCGCAGAATGGGTTGAGCGCAGTGATGGCCTGCCCGCACGGCAATCCCTTCCCGATTCAGGGCCTGTCCAATGACTTCCACATCAAATCCCTGTAGCACAAAGGAAAGCACGCTGGCCTTATCGGCCGCCGTCCCAATCAAACGCAGGCCCGGAATGGTTGTCAGTCCCGCAGTGGCGTACTCTAGAAGTTCATGCTCGTAATTGGCAATGGTGGTCAAACCAATCTGCTGAACATAATCCAAGGCCGTCCCTAAGCCAACGGCATCGGCAATATTGCCCGTTCCGGCCTCGAAGCGAGTGGGAGCCGCCTGATACACGGTGCGCTCAAACGTCACATCCACGATCATGTTGCCGCCGCTTTGCCAGGGAACCGTGGCATTCAACAGGTCTTCTTGACCATAAAGTACCCCGATCCCTGTCGGACCAAAGACTTTATGTCCGGAAAAGACGAACCAATCACACCCTAATTGTTGAACATCGATCGGAATGTGGGAAACCGATTGAGCGCCATCTAACAAGACTTTAGCTCCGACCCGATGGGCTAAGTCAATGATTTGTTTGGCGGGGGTAATGGTTCCCAAGGCATTGGAAACATGGGAAAAGGCCACCAGTTTTGTGCGGGAGTTGAGTAATTGTTGGTACTCTGCCAGTAAAATCTGCCCGTGGTCATCCACGGGGACAACCCGCAACTTTGCTCCCGTTTGGGCGGCTAGTTGCTGCCAGGGTACAATATTGGCATGGTGTTCTAGATGGGTGAGGACAATCTCATCCCCCGCTTGTAGGGTTTGTTGTCCCCAGCTTTTTGCCACCAGATTAATGCCTTCCGTTGTCCCCCGCACGAAAATGATTTCGTTGGCAGATGAGGCATTGAGAAAACGGCGTACCTTGTCTCTGGCCGCTTCGTAAGCATCTGTGGAGCGAGCCGCTAATTCATGGGCGGCACGATGCACATTGGAATTTTCATGGCTGTAGAAATGAACGAGGCGATCGATGACTGCTTGGGGCTTTTGAGTTGTTGCGGCATTGTCGAACCAGATCAGTGGTTTGCCATTCACCCGTTCTTGCAGGATGGGAAAATCCTGGCGAATGGTATGAACATCAAAGAAGCTAGGTCGTTGAACGCTTCGCCCGCTGGCATGGGGGACAAAAAGGGGATCGATCCCCGGGACTTGAACAAGCTTTTCGGGTTTGGCCACTACGGCCGGAAGGTCGGGGATTTTTGTTTCTAACTCCTCAATGAAGTAGAAAGAGGAGGTGGCTAAGGGTACAGCCAAGGGAACTGTGGGCCGTTCGCCCACAGCAGCTGGGGAGGTTGCGGGGGTAGCCGGCAAGTCCAGGGTTGGGGGAATCGCCGCGGCGGATGGCACCAGATAATCCCGATCTGTACTCAACCCCTTCGCCACCTCGGCCTTAAGGTCGTGCCGTTGTAGTTCTTGAATTATCGTCTGGGCGAGATGCTCAAGAAGGTCAGGTTGAAATAAGGGGTTAAGAGAAATGTTCTCGACCTCAGTTGGGGCAGTCGTGGGCGGGGATACAGCGGGTAGATTCCCCCCCGCCTTTTCAGGGATCAGTTCGGGGTTAGTCATAGTCGTAGATGTGGTATTGGTTGACATCAACGTTCTCCAGTACGGCCGCCGCATCGTCGGTCAACACTGCCAACGAACAGTAGAGGGAGACCAGGTAAGAGGCGATCGCCTTGCGACTAATCCCCATAAATCGCACCGACAAGCCAACTCCCTGTTGACCGGGTAAATTGGGCTGATAGAGACCGACCACCCCTTGACGGCTTTCTCCTACCCGCAATAACAAAATATTGGTTTTGCCTTGTTCATTCACGGCCAACTTATCGGAAGGAATCAAAGGCACGCCCCGCCAGGTAATAAACTGAGACCCGAATAATGACACCGTGGCAGGGGGTACACCCCGTCGGGTTGCTTCTCGGCCAAAGGCCGCGATCGCTTTAGGATGGGCGAGGAAAAATGCCGGTTCTTTCCACACCTTCACCAGCAACTCATCCAAATCGTCCGGCGTGGGCGCACCATTGCGAGGTTGCACTTTCTGGGAATCAACAATATTGTTGAGCAATCCGTACTCATGGTTGTTGATCAACTCATTTTCTTGACGTTCCTTCAGCGTTTCAATCGTCAGGCGCAATTGTTCATGGATCTGATCGTGGGGACTGCTGTAGAGATCGGACACGCGAGTGTGAACATCCAGTACCGTATTCACCGCACTCAAGAAATACTCCCGGGGGGTCTCTTCGTAATCCACAAAGGTTTCGGGCAGCTCCCGCTCATCTCGTTCAGAGCAAGCCACCTCAACCCGGGAGGCATCCCTGACTTTATTGAGACGATAAATCCCCGCTTCAACGGGTAGCCAATGCAAGAGGCGAACGAACCAACGGGGCGAAATGGTCAATAACTGAGGAACGGTCTTTGTGGCATTGGCCAACTGCCGAGCGGCAGCATCTCCCAAAGCCAGTTGCAATTCATGATCTTGGGTATAGGTCATTGAGTTAAATCCTCCAATTCAAAAAAAAGTAACAAAGCGACTGTTATGGCCGAACATTCACAGTCGGACAGCCCCTCAAATTCCAGAGCCGTCATCAAACATTTCCTGTCGTAGTTGAGCCTGGGAGACAAAACCCCCCGGCGGCACACTGCGGGTTAACCAAACATTTCCACCAATGGTTGCGCCCCGACCGATAGTTACCCGACCGAGAATCGTTGCACCTGAGTAAATCACCACATCATCTTCAATAATCGGATGACGGGCTTGACCTTTGATTAAACTGCCCGATTCGTCCCGGGGAAAGCTTTTCGCACCGAGCGTGACCGCTTGGTAAAGGCGCACGCGATCGCCAATCACCGTGGTTGCCCCAATCACAACCCCCGTCCCATGATCGATAAAGAAGCTATTGCCAATCGACGCACCGGGGTGAATGTCAATCCCCGTTAAGGAATGGCCAATTTCACTAACAATCCGCGCCAACAAGGGAGAGTCCAACCGATACAGGGCATGGGCAATGCGGTGATAAGTGATTGCCGTTACCCCGGGGTAACAAAACAACACTTCATCTAAATTTCTGGCCGCCGGATCACCTCGATAGGCCGCAGTGATATCGGTTTCCAGCAGAGCCTTCAGATGGGGTAATTGAGTGGCAAAGGCTTGGACCGTTCCTTGGGCGTGCTTCTCAATCTGGTCTGACGACCAGTGCAACTGCGACCCCAGCAACCACTGTTCACGACAAACTTGGTGATGCAGCAGTTGTAGGACTTCATTGAGCGTATGACCGATAAAATAGCGGCTGGATGTTTCGCCTAAATCGGGATTGCCAAAGTGATAGGGAAAGAGAACGGCGCGCAGTCGATCGACAATCCGAAATAAGGCCTCACGGGAGGGCAAGGGAAAATGGCTTCGTGATTGAGACCAACTGTGGAACGACTCGCCACGAGGTTTAGACAATTGAGTGATAATCTCATCGAGATCCAAGGACAAGGTTGGTTGGGAGAGAGCGCTGAAACTGCTCGGATGCTCGCTCGTCATGCCACTAACCCTTGCTCATTAAATACCCCCTGGAACAGGATGGAACTCAAATACCGTTCTCCGGAATCTGGCAAAATCACGACAATGGTTTTGCCTTGGTGTTCGGGTTGTTGTGCCAAGCGAGCGGCGACGGCGACGGCGGCACCGCAGGAAATGCCGGAGATAATCCCTTCTTCCTTGGCCAACCGTTGGGCATAAAGAATGGCCTCTTCGTTGGAAACGGTTTCAATCCCATCCACGAGGGATAAATCCAGAACTTCGGGAACAAACCCCGCCCCAATGCCCTGAATTTTGTGAGGGCCAGACTTTAAGGGCTGACCTGCCCGGGCTTGGGATAGTATGGGGCTGGCTTCTGGCTCCACTGCTACCGATAAAATCGGTTTTCCTCGGGTGTTTTTGACATAGCGCGAAACTCCCGTAATGGTTCCGCCCGTTCCCACACCCGACACGAGAATATCGAACGCCCCATCTGTGTCCTGCCAAATTTCGGGGCCGGTGGTTTCCTCATGGATGCGGGGATTGGCAGCATTACGGAACTGTTGTAACAACACATAGCGATCGGGATTAGACGCGGCAATTTCTTCTGCCTTTGCCACCGCTCCAGTCATGCCCTTAGTCCCTTCTGTTAACACCAGATTGGCTCCATAGGCGAGCAACAGTTTGCGCCTCTCCAAGCTCATGGTTTCAGGCATAGTCAGGGTCAGGGGAATCCCCTTAGCGGCGGCGACAAAGGCCAAGGCAATACCTGTATTGCCACTGGTGGGTTCAACCAGTTCTTTGCCCGGCCCTAATAGCCCCCGTTCTTCCGCATCCCAGATCATGGCCGCACCAATACGACATTTGACTGAATAGGCTGGATTGCGACCTTCAATCTTGGCCAGAACCGTGGCATGAGTGTTGCCAACGACTCGATTAAGGCGCACTAGAGGAGTCCGCCCGATCGACAAACTGTTATCTGCGAACCATTTCTTACTCACAAAATGGCAACTCCATGATTAAAATACGACAGTTCACCAGATTGGCTCATCTTGAATTCATTTTAAATTCATTTTGAATCCATTTGAAATTCATCCTAGCCTATGCACTATCAACCTCTGGTCAAGCTAAACAAATCTTTACAATCAAGGGTGGTAGGCGATCGCTGAGGTTGAAGAATCAAGGTATAGGAGGGCGGGAAGTGGAGATAAGGGAGCGGGTTTTTCAAGTTGGATTGGGAGTTATACTTTAGACTAAATCCGTTGAGCATAGGCTACATATCAAGACAGGCACTCATGCAATAGGCACTCATGCAAAGGGGAGAATAAATAATCAGTTTTTAATAACCGGATTTAGTATGATATACGGAGTCGTAAATTGGCGGTGCGAAGCCACACTCCCTCTGGTAGTTGCTAACTCAATCGGGCAAAGAGAAGTCATCAAAACCGTTATTGATACTCCATCAAGAAAACCAATGATCACTAATCCTCTGAAACGGGGTGAAGTCTGGTTAGCCGACCTCAATCCAACTCAAGGTTCTGAACAAGCGGGCATTCCTCCCGTCATCATTTTCCAGAATGACCTTGTTTCCCAGTTCTCAACTACGATCATTGCTATTCCGCTCACCACCAACCAACGTCGCGCTGCTTTGCCTATATGCTTACTGATAGAACAAGGTTAATGGTGGACTCGGCCAAGATTCTGTTGCCCTATGTTTTCAGATGAGAGTGCTGGATAAAACTCGTTTGATCCGCACACTGGGACAACTGATTCCCGAAATAATTGCCCAATTGGAAGAAGTGGTTTTGCGGCTCTTCTCGACTTTGTGTAATAATTTTTGCCTATGAAATCGTGAAATATTTACTGGGAAAGACTTTTAGGACTATTTTGTTGTAGAAACTATCAGTATAAGTCTCGTTTCCACACAGAAACCATAAGAGCCGTTTTGCTAACCTTAGGATACGAGTCATAAATGTGGAATTAAATGGAATTCTTATGGGTATAGGCTACATATCAGGACAGGCACTCATGCAAGGGGCAAAAGGGGGAATAGATAATCAGTCTTTAATAAACGGATTTAGTATATAGCAAAGACCAAGGTGCTTAGGACAATCCATCGCTGAAACCCTGTTCAGATAAGAGTTTGAAAATTGAAAGCGTCCTAAATAACCCATTATTTGCTATAAAAGGCTCTTCGGTAATTGTTATGCAAATAATTAACTTAAAATAAAATTCGATGAGAGTGCCTACGCCTAAAAGTAGCTGAAATCTATACAGGGAGACACTTACGGCACAAATAGGTTAATACCAAAAGATAGACAATTGA
>NZ_JADBTZ010000375.1:0-5024 GCF_020245885.1 Microcystis sp. M165S2
CGAGTCGGAAAGCCAATTCTTTGATTTCGACTGATTTAAATTGATAATTTTGCGCCAGATTGGGAGATTCTCCTAGCAGTTGAAAGAGAAGTTCGGGAAAGACTTGAAATAGGGTATAAAAGATTTTATCGGTTTTCATTACTCCTTCTTTGGTCGTCAAGTCAATAGTTTTTTTATGAATTTTCGTGAAGTTTTTGTTAAATTTAGATTACTCTAACTAGCTTGATGTTTGAGCGTAGCTATTCCTAATTGCAAAACCTCTAAAACCTTGGCTAAGTCACCGGCTAGTAAAGCATTTCTATCTAACCATAATCCAGGGAATATCTGGGAACAAATTATCCCTTCTGAGTTCGGTTCAAGTTTAATATATTCTTCATTGGTTAATCTAAACCAATCAAATTCTCCATCTTCGACTCGCCAGACTAAATATTCTTGCACTTGGTTACGGCGATAAACATTGAGTTTTTGATGTAAGTCAAGGGAGACGGTACTCGCTGCAATTTCGACGATTAACTCTGGCGCACCTTCGACATAACCATCCTCACTAATCGTTGATTGTCCACCATGCTCAAATTCACGACGAGTAAGCTTGTCCCCATTTTCTAGGCGTGGAATGGTTAATTGAGGAGAAATTGTTGCGGTAGCTATCATCTTGGTATTTCCTGTCGTCAAAAAATGGGTAATTCTAAAGTAAATCTGGGTAAAACGTCCTCCCCAGATAAGGTGGTTGGTAATGAGACGATTTATACTTCCTGATTTTGGCGATAGATGGCTACCTGTTGACTAATGGGATCAATTAACCAACCGAGTCTTAAGCCACTATCAAGATATTCCTCCATTTTTTCTTGGAGTTGACTTAAAGAATCAGTACGCAACCTTAATTCTATCACAAAATCAGGACAAACTGTTAATAGCACCAATTGGGGGCATAATGATTAATTCGCCTTCGGCAGTTTGTTCAATTCGCCAATCGTCGTTACTATGGCAAAGTTGATAAAATTGCTCATCGCTTAAATTGACGGATTTTAAGTTTAAGGTAATGCTTTCTGCGGTAATCATGGGGGTTAATTTGCCTAATTAAATACTTGAGAAACTTTTATATTTAGTTGATTAAATATAGATGATTTTACTAAGTCATCATTGCTAAAATTACCTATTTCTGTATAAGTATTTCCTCTTAATTCTAAGACTAAAATGGTTTGAGTTTGGGGATCAACTATCCAGTATTCAGGAATACCACAATCTTGATATTGGATTCTTTTGGCTATGTAATCTCTTTCTCTTTGAATTTCACCAGGGCTAACTACTTCAATAACTAATAAAGGGGGTGACATGGAAAGAAGAATAGTATTTCTTTTTGAGAGTAGTTTAATATGTTCTTCTCGAATAATTGTTAAGTCAGGATAACGGTTTTTAGGTTCTCCTCTGACTTCTAATTCTAAACCATGTCCTCTGATTATATCAGTTCCTAGCATTAAGGCAAATACCAAGAAAAGACGATTGGCAATTTGGTAGTTAAGTCCTGATTCTGGTGGCATTTCTATCAATTTGCCGTTAAATAATTCATATAATCCCTCTGAATTATCCTCATATTGTAGATATTCAGCGAAGGTTTCAAATCGAGGTTTAGTTATTAACATCAATTTTACTCCATCTTGAATGATTTGTAATAATAAAGCCGAATATTGTCAATCTTCGTTTTCTCTAATTCTTTTTGAGTAGTACCTACCTACATACTAAGAACTGTTAGTTTGCTAAAGTCAAAGTTATGTCCTAAAAATTTCTGTAATAACGAATAATCTAATTGAACACCAACACGGCTTTCAACTTGCAGAAAAAAAGCTAAAGATTGAGTTAGACATTTTTGCCATTCTTGGGACTGATCTTTAAAAAAGAGCATAAACCGTGAGGCAATGAGTTTATCTAATTCTATCTTACAGGAGGCTTCAATATTACAATCGCCTTCAACTTCCATAACAAAATCTTCAAACAGCCGCAGAGTATAAATCGGCTCAACATCAAAAGCTTGTTGATGATTACGGACAAATTGTATTCTTTGCTCTTTGAGGGAGTTTTTTTGAATCTCAGCAACTATCATAATTTCAAGTGTTAGATTAAAGATGAAAAGTCGGGGATTTATGTAAATCTTTGATTTTGATTCTCAGAGTTTAAGAAAATCCCCGACTTTTTTAATCACTTCGCTCAAAAGCTTATCCCGCGTGCCAGGTAACAGAAAGCCCTGAATTAAGTAAGATTGTGCGTCAATTACAAGGGAGCAACCGTGCGCCTTGGCAAGCAGAAAAAGACTTTTGACATGATTTGAAGTCCGATGCTCGAATCGGGAGGATTACTCTGCGTCGTCTCCCGCAAAAGGATACCGCGAATCCCGCGCATCCCATTCCAGGGGGGCGATCGCATTGCCATCACGAGAGACGGTAGCGGCATTTTCCCGTTGGACAGGAGCAGCATTGCGGGGTGTCAGTTTCTTGGTTTTCATGGTGGAATTTCCTCCAATCAGTTGGTTTTTCACAGTATGGCAAAACTGCCAATCCAAGTCAACAGTTTCTAGGTCAATTTTTGTTAAGAAAGAGTCAAGTTTGCGAATCACATTTCTCCCTTAATAAAACAGCTACCCCCCCCCCTACAGGGGGGAAGATCAAGAAGATTTTTTTTTAGGGAAGGGGTGTCTTGAATTAGTCAACAAAAATCCTCCTCATTGCTGAAAACCGTTGAGACAAGAAGCTTAAGCCCCTTGTCCATACCCAATTTAAATGCACAACAGCTTACCAAATTACTGAAGAATAGAAATTAGCTATTTTTTGATCTGCGGTAATAATAGGAGCTTGATTTTTTTGGGCAATTGCCACAACCACTCTATCTGCTGGATCTCGATGTTCCCATTGTAACTTAACACTTTCTAGCCAAATGTTCTCATCTATGGGAATAATCTGGATAACATCAGACCTTTTGATCGCTGCAATATAGTCATCAATGTCCACACCTAAATCTAATTTTTGGTTTTTAATCTTAATGGCTATTTCCCAGAATGCTATTGATGGCACTAGACCATTTTTTTCCTGTTCCATAAGATCGCAAGCTGACAGGGCTCTTGGAGAAAGTTTATCTGGATCTAAACTCCACCAAATTAAAGCGCAAGTGTCAAGAACAATTTTTATACTTGCTGCCATTCTTCAGTTGTGGGAGTAGTTAAATCTTCAAAATACCGAACTTTTCCTCGCATAGTTTTAAATAATTCCGCAGTTGAATGACTTTTTCGATAGGGTGAAATTCTCGCCACTGGCTTATTCCCCTCGATCACTACAATCTCTTCGCCTTCTAACTCTACATTTTGTAACAATTCTAGTAAATTATCTTTTAACTGAGTTTTGTCAACAGTTTTCATAAACATTTTTTGATGAGTTTATTGTTAATATTTTAGACTACACCACCAACAATGTCAATAGTTTCTAGGTCAATTTTTGTTAAGAAAAAGTCAAGTTTGCGAATCACACTTTCTCACTTAATAAAACAGCTATCTCCTTTTAGGGATTAGTAGTTGTAGATGAAGAACAAACCTTATTCGCTTGGGCATAAATTTTCAACGCAACAGACATTTGTTGTTGTGCCGTTCCTCCTTGGGACTGAAACCAGGCAAAAGTTTCTGGATCGACTTCAACTTCTACAGTAACAGAAGGATTAGGCATTCGCAGTTGTGCTTTAGCCCAAAAATACTCTGATAGAGGAGGAATATCAGAAGTGTCAATATCCTCATCTTTCATTTCATCAATTCTATTCCAATCTGTTTTTGAGATATTGTTCATAATATTTTTGTTTATAAGATAATGATTTTCTTAAAGATATAATACGAATTGTTTGAGCGTCAGGTTCAGTCATCTAGTAAACCAATAGCAACAAAGCGATCTTCTCCATAATTCTCTCGCTCATCTAATTCAACAACCATCGGTAAGTTAAAGATACGATAGGCATCTGCAAAGTCAAATCCCTGGGACAATTCAGACTTGAATTAGCGTTGTTCTGGTGCTTTGTTGGTGCTGATGAGGATAAACTGGTGTATATTTATCCCAAGAGATGATAGATGGGATAACTTTAGATTAGCACTTACTATTCTACCCCACATCTATGCTTCCCTTCTGTTAATTTTCCTTGGTGATCTTCCACATTTCTTAAATAATTTGACCAATCACATCTCTCGATGAATGCTCAAAAAATACCTCGTCTCTGTGAGCTAAAAATTCAGGCAATTACTCCCTATGCTCTCGCGTGGTCGCACCAGCGATCGCTGGTGGAGGCGAGAATTGCTAATCCTAACTTGCCCGACATTTTGCTCCTACTGGAACATCCCCCCGTTTACACCCTCGGTAGCGGTTCAGATATTAAGTTTATTAAATTTAATCTTGACAAAACCGACAAAGAAGTGTATAGAATCGAGCGAGGAGGCCAAGTCACCTATCACTGTCCGGGGCAATTAGTGGGCTATCCGATCCTCAATTTGCGCTATTATCAGCAGGATTTACACTGGTATTTGCGACAATTAGAAGAAGTCATCCTGCAAACTATCGCTATTTATGGATTGTCGGGGGAAAGAATCGGGGGTTTGACGGGGGTATGGGTAGAAGGGTATAAAATAGCGGCGATCGGTATTAAAGTTAGTCATTGGATTACCTATCATGGTTTTGCCGTCAATGTTTGTCCAGATTTAAGCGGTTTTGCCGAGATTATTCCCTGTGGGATTGCTAATAAACCCGTGGGCAGTTTACAACAGTTTCTGCCTAATATTAGTCTTATGCAAGTACAGCGAGATTTATCGAGAGTTTTCGCCTCAGTTTTCGGTGTGGAATTATTTTCTCTTGACAAGGATTAATTTGACATCCTCACCGCCGTAAACGGACGGTGATTCCCAAACCTCACGATTTAGGTTTCTGCTTCTTTCCCTTGCGGGGTTCCGCACCTGCCTTAACAGATTTACTCTGTTCTGGTCTTATGGTCGCTCTACAGACTGACAC
>NZ_JADBTZ010000376.1:0-3198 GCF_020245885.1 Microcystis sp. M165S2
CACTGAAAACGGACGGGTCGAAAGTGTCAGACTTAAGCAATTAAGCGTTTTTCGGTGAAGCGTCAACCCCGTTCAGCGACCACCCTAAAAAAGTGGCGTGGTGAGGAATCGCCGTCCGTTTTACGGCGGCGAGGATGTCAACAGAGCCTTAAAAGACATGGTAAACTCGAAATGATTGCTGCTAATCGTCGAGTAATTATGCTTAATCCTTCTATTCGTCAAGAACCCCGCTACGAACCGGCCGCGGTTATTCCCCTAAAAAAAGACGCTTCCATTGTTGAGTGGTTAGAAAAAAATAATCGCATGATTCCCCGGGATAAAGTCGCGGAACCAGATCTCACTCTCGAAGAAGATGTGGAACTATCTGAACTCATGGATGTCGATGATATCGGTTATGATGACGACGAGGATGAATTAGTCTTAGATGAAGATTAATCCCGTCTTCTTTGGCAAATTTTCCCCTTATCTGGCGCTTTAGTCGTGAACGCTAACTTTTTTTCCGCTTCCATTCTTAAAAAACCCACTGGAACCCATCTCCTGATTCTACTAACGGGATTACTATTTCTGTTAGTAGTTTTTTTTCAGTCCACTAATTCCCTGTTACCCCCCCTGATGGCCACGACATTAATCAGTGGTGGTCTTGGTTGCTGGGTAGTGCCGATGCTGCGGCGCTTGAAAATGGGTCAGATTATGCGCGAAGATGGACCACAGGCTCATTTAAAGAAAGCAGGAACCCCGACAATGGGAGGCAGCTTTTTTGTGCCAGTAGCCCTTATTTTCGCTTTAATCTGGTCTAAATTCACTCCTAATGTGGTAGCGGTTGCTTTGCTGACCTTTGTTTACATGGGTATCGGTTGGTTAGACGATTGGCAAATTCTGCGTTATAAGTCGAATAAAGGCCTATCTCCCCAGATGAAGTTAATTTTACAGATAACGGGGGCGGCGCTTTTTTGCCTCTGGATGTTGGTCAATCAGGTGAGTACCGATATCACCCTTTGGGGTCGATTAGTGATTCCTTTGGGCTTTTTCTTCTGGATTTTGGCGGGATTTGTCCTTGTGGCTGAAAGTAACGCCACTAATCTCACCGATGGGGTGGATGGATTAGCGGGGGGAACAGCTGCGATCGCTTTTTTGGGTTTAGGTATTATTATCGCTCCTAGTCATCCGGATTTAGCGATTTTCTGCGCTTGTTTTAGTGGTGCTTGTCTAGGCTTCATTTTTCATAACCGCAACCCCGCTAAGGTGTTCATGGGTGATACGGGTTCCCTCGCTTTGGGAGGTGCTTTAGCTGCGGTGGGTTTAATTGCCGGACATCTCTGGGGATTATTTTTAATTAGTGGTCTGTTCTTTCTGGAATCTCTTTCGGTAATCGCTCAGGTTAGTTATTATAAAGCTACAAAAGGACCCGATGGCAAGGGCAAAAGATTATTAAAAATGGCTCCTTTTCATCATCATTTAGAATTAAGTGGTTGGACGGAAACCCGGATTGTGGGAGCTTTTTATCTGGTTAATGCGCTTTTAGTTGTCTTGGCTATTTGGAGTAGTTAATTAGGCACTAAAGGAAAGACCACAACCACAGGTATTTTGGGCGTTGGTATTGGTAAAACGGAAACCACCACCCATGAGATCTTCTGAATAGTCTAATTTAAAAATTTGTAGGTAGCGATCGCTCTCAGGATCGACTAAAATATTAATACCCTGACTTTGATAAAAGCGATCGTTTTCTGCCGCAATAGGGGTTAATTCGAGATGGTAGTGAAGTCCCGAACAACCCCCGTTTTTTACGGCCAAACGCAGATAGGAACCAGTCAGTCGACGGCTTTGACTCCAACGTTCAATTTCTCTAGCGGCGGCGGGACTTAATTCGATCATTGTTTTTGAGACTATTGTAATAATAATATCAAGTTCTTGTGAAGTTATACCATAGTTGTTGTCCAACTTTATGTTAAGAAATATGTGACTAATAAATGGCGGGAGTAGCTGACAATTTTTAACAGAGAAAACGGGTTTCTCCGAGAAACCCGTTTTCTAGGTGACTTAGAAGGAGAGCTTAGACACTTAAACAAAGAAATTGCTCACGGGAATGTTCCCCAAAGCTGGTAAACTGCCAGTAAATCCAGTGATATTTACTAATAAATCATTGCTGGATTGGAAGCCAGCAGTGAGAGGAGCCGGTATTTGTCACAGGGGACTTAATTTAAGGTAGCATATAGTTAAATGCGTTTTGTCTGCTAGGATAATGCTCAACCTTTCAAAAGACATTCATTCTCTAACTGAGTTTAAACGAAACACGACCCAGTTCATAGAGCATCTCAAACAAACCAAAGACCCTTTGGTGCTTACGATTGATGGGAAAGCAGCACTCGTCGTGCAGGATGCGGAATCCTATCAGACACTTCTTGAAGCTGCAGAATTGGTTGAGACGCTTAAAGGAGTCAAGCGTGGTCTTGAAGAGATGAAGCAAGGCAAAGATAAGAAGGCAGAGGAATTCTTCTCTGAATTGTTCGATAAACTGGACAGTTCTCCATGAGCCAAAAGTATCAAGTGGTCATACAACCTGAAGCACAACAGGGAATTGAAAAAGCCTATCTGTGGTTCAGTAAAGATTCTCCTCGAAAAGCGAGGTTGTGGCTAGAAGGATTGTACAAAGCAATTCTGTCACTAGAGCAAATGCCTTACCGTTGTTCACTTGCTTTTGAAAATAATTTCTTGGAGGAAGAAATCCGACAACTTATTTATGGTAAGGTACGTAGTTCCTACAGAATTCTCTTTACCATCACTGGCGATATTGTGCAGATTCTTTTCGTGCGCCACGTTGCACAAAAGCCTTTGTCAAGTCAAGAAGACGAAGAAGAGTAGAGGTCTATGGCATACCATTGTTGTCCTAAATTGTGACGGCAAAGATTTGATAGGTAAGGTTATACATTTTTCTTTATTTGTAGCAGACATCTTACTGTCCTCTCCCAAAAAGGGAGAGGGGTTGTGGGTGAGGGTAATTAACCATCTCTGCCATTACTTTAGAAAAAAGGTGTTAATTAAACAAAGAAATTACCCACCGGAATGCTCCCTAAAGCTGGTAAAGTGCCAGTAAATCCAGTGATATTTACTAATAAATCATTGCTGGATTGGAAGCCAGCCGTGCTATCATTAATAACGAGGTAAGTTCCAGCTATCGCACCGGTTGTTACCTGCACTAAG
>NZ_JADBTZ010000377.1:0-8530 GCF_020245885.1 Microcystis sp. M165S2
ACCCGAAATGGGTTGGTGACACTAGCCTTTGTCCAACGGTCAGTTCGCGTGTCACGACTACACATCTGATTTTCCGCTTACCAATCAGTTTAACACAAAGCCGTCCTAAAAGGACGGGGTTTTAACCCAAATTTTCGATAACCCCCGTACATTGCATAACACAAACCGAAGAACCCATTTCGTCGCCGTGCCTAGAATTTTATTGTCTAGTACACGATCGCTACTATAGCACGATCGATTTAACTTGACTAGGAATGGATGAGGGCAAATAATCAATTAATCGATCGAGATCAAGACTCAATGTCTGATAACTTGTTATTGGTGGGGTAGGGAATCACCTAAGTCACCCTGTTGAATTATTAATTGTCATTAAAAATGTTTAAGCGATCGCTTTTCTTGCCCCTGTTAATTTTATCCCTTAGTTGTACGCTGCTTTTTAGTGCTTGTCGTCAACAAACAGCTAATAATCCTCCAGCAACGGACAATAATAACACAGAAACTTTAAAACTTTTATATTGGCAAGCGCCGACGATTTTAAATCCCCATCTCTCCACGGGATTTAAAGACTCAGAAGCGAGTCGCATTACCTTAGAACCTTTGGCTAGTTTCAATGAAAAAGGGGAATTAGTTCCTTTTTTAGCGGCAGAAATTCCTACTATTGAAAATGGGGGAGTTGCCCGGGATGGTAAATCGGTGACATGGAAGCTAAAAAAAGATATTAAATGGTCAGATGGTACTCCTTTTACTGCCAAAGATGTCATCGCTACCTATAATTTTATTACCAATCCGAAAACTGGTTCTACTAGCGCTGGCAATTATGAAATAGTTAAAAGTGTGGAAGCGATCGATCCCCATACAGTTAAAATAACTTTTAAGCAAGTTAATCCCGCTTGGTCATTAGTTTTTGTGGGGACAGAAGGGATGATTTTACCTGCCCATCTCTATGAAAAGTATAGCAATGAAACGGCGCGTCAAGCCCCTGCTAATTTATTACCGGTGGGAACTGGCCCCTATAAAGTGGTAGAGTTTAAACCGGGAGACACGGCAGTTTATGAACCAAATTCTTTCTTTCGAGAAGCGGATAAATTAGGTTTTCAAAGAATAGAATTAAAAGGAGGAGGTGATGCAACTTCGGCGGCACGAGCGGTTTTACAGACACAGGAGGCGGATTATGCCTATAATTTGCAAGTAGAGGCAAGGGTTTTAAGTGATTTAGAAAAAGCGGGTCGGGGTCAATTAATATCTAGTTTCGGTTCTTTGATTGAACGAGTTTTATTTAATCTGAGTGATCCTAATCAAGTTACTCCTGAAGGTGAGAGATCTAGTATTAAGTTTCCCCATCCTTTTTTGAGTGATGTGAAAGTAAGAGAAGCTTTGTCTTTAGCTGTTGATAGAGATACTATTGCCACGCAACTTTATGGTATTACTGGGAAAACAACTCCTAATTTTATTGTGATGCCATCAGAATATAATTCTCCCAATACTAGCTATGAATTTAATCTAGAAAAGGCTAAGAAATTACTAGATGATGCGGGATGGAAAGATAGTAATGGTGATGGCACTAGGGATAAAAATGGGGTAGAAATGAAATTAGTTTTTCAAACCACTGTCAATCCTCTCCGTCAGAAAACCCAAGAAATTATCAAACAAAGTTTACAAGCGATCGGGGTAGAAGTAGAATTAAAAACTGTTGATGCCAGTATTTTCTTTTCTAGCGATCCTGCTAACGATGACACGGTAGAAAAGTTTTATGCTGACCTACAAATGTACACTACAGGTAATAATAGTCCCGATCCGAAAGCCTATTTTAAAACCTTTACCTGTAGCGAAATTCCCCAAAAAGCTGATGGTTGGTCTGGGGATAATTATGCTCGTTATTGTAATCCTGAATACGATAAATTATGGCAAGCTTTTAGTCAGGAATTAAACCCAGAAAAACGGCGAGAAATAGCGATTAAAATGAATGATATGTTAATCAATGATTTTGTGATTATTCCCCTAGTTCATCGTGCCGATGTGGTGGCAATTAGCAATAGTTTATCGGGGTTTGAATTAACTCCCTGGGATAGAAATACCTGGAAGATCAAAGACTGGAAGCGTAGTAAATAAATGCTGAAATATTTTCTGAGAAGATTATTATTTTCGATTCCCACTCTTTTAGCTATTAGTATGGTAGTTTTTGGCATTTTGGCCCTAGCACCGGGGGATCCGATGGGAGAATTTGCCGCTAATCCTGCTATTACAGAAGCAGTGCGAGAAAATATTCGCAAAAGTTTCGGATTAGATCAACCCCTTCCTGTGCGTTATGTCAAGTGGTTGTTAGCATTTCTTCAAGGAGATATGGGCTATTCTTTCACCAGTCGCAGCCCAGTTTTTACCCTAATTTGGCAGCGTTTACCCACAACTCTCTGGATTGTCGGTATTGCCTATATTTTCGGGGTTTTAATCGCTTTTCCTTTGGGCATAATTTCAGCAGTGAAGCGCTATTCTTGGTTAGACAAAATTATCTCTACTTTTTCGATGCTTGGCTTTTCTTTACCCACCTTTGTGACGGGATTGTTATTAATTATTATCTTTAGTGTACAGTTAAATTTGCTACCATCTTTTTATAACAGTACCCTAGAAATCAACGATTTTAATAGTTTGATCGAGCAGGTTAAACAGTCAATTATGCCCATAACTGTATTAAGCTTATATCAAGGGGCGATGTTGATGCGTTTCGTGCGTTCTTCCGTAACTGAAGAAATTCACCAAGAGTACGTTAAAACTGCCTTAGCGAAGGGACTAACTAATTTTTCCGTCCTAACTAAGCATATAGTTCGCAATGCTTTAATCCCCGTTGTCACCCTGATTGCTCTCGATATTCCCTCAATTTTTACCGGTGCTTTAGTTACAGAACAAGTGTTTCGTGTACCGGGGATTGGTGCTTTATTAATCGATTCTATTTCCCGCAGTGATACCCCCGTAGTGATGGCGATTACCTTTATCTATGGGATTTTAATTGTTATCTTTAACTTAATTGCCGATTTAACCTATAGTTGGCTCGATCCGCGAGTCAGATATTAGTCATGAACATTACAGAATCCTTACACACGGCGATTTTAGTCACCGATCTAGAAAAAGCCGTTAACTTTTACGAAAATGTTCTAGGATTGACTAGAATCGATCGCCCTTTGCAATACGATTGGGTTTGGTATCAAGTGGGAGATTATCAAATTCATTTAATTGTCGATAGCAATTACCAAAACTACCGTCCCAATCCCGAAAAATGGGGACGCAATCCTCATATTGCCTTCGCTATTGATGACGTGACAGCCATGGGTAACTATCTAGAAAGTCAAGGTTATACAATTGAAATGAGTGCCTCGGTTAGAAAGGCATTATTGGTCAGTGATCCCGACGGTAATATCCTAGAAATGAGCCAAATTTAGCCTGAAAAATTCCCTGATATGTTAGACCAATTACAGACTCAACTCTATCACCTTGAACAATACGCCGATCGCTTAGTGACTTCCCAACTAACTCACCTTAGTTTTGTCAGTATTGCCGTGATTTTTCTAGCCGGTTTACTCACCAGTCTTACCCCCTGTATGCTGTCGATGTTGCCGATTACCGTCGCTTATATCGGGGGTTACGAAAATAAAGGCCGTCTAGCGGCTTTTTGGCAGTCCACATGGTTTTCCCTAGGATTAGCCACCACCTTAGCGGGATTGGGACTAATTGCCGCTACTTTAGGAAAAGTCTATGGACAAGTGGGGATCGGTTTACCGATTATCGTCAGTGCGATCGCTATTTTCATGGGGTTAAACCTCTTGGAATTATTACCCCTGCGCTTCCCCTCCCTTGGCGCTACCGATTGGATTACCGGCGATTTTCCCCCGATTTTGCGGTCCTATCTTCTCGGTTTAACATTTGGTTTAATCGCCTCTCCATGTAGTACACCAGTTCTAGCAACTTTATTGGCATGGGTGGCAAATACAGGAGATTTAAGCTTAGGAGGGGGATTATTGTTATCCTACACTGCCGGCTATGTTTTACCCCTAATTATCGTCGGTTCTTTTACTGCTTCGCTGAAAAGCTTTCTTTCCCTGCGTCAATGGTCCGGGTGGATTAATCCTGTCAGTGGGGTTTTATTAATCGGTTTTGGAGTTTTTTCTTTATTATCTCGTCTGCTGTGATGGTGGAGAGTTATGATAGATAATTGGCTAGAATTGCAAAACTTTTAACTATGACTATATCGGAAACTTCCTCAAATTTAAAGAATACACCCCCCCAATGGGGACGTAAATTTATCCAGACTATTGCCGATCTGCGATTGGCAATTATCCTCTTACTTTTAATCGCTATTTTTAGCATTTCTGGGACAGTAATCGAACAGGGACAATCCCTATCTTTTTACCAAGCTAATTATCCTGAGAAACCCGCTTTATTTGGGTTTCTGACTTGGAAAGTTTTATTACTAATGGGATTAAATCATGTTTATAGTACTTGGTGGTATCTATCATTATTAATTCTCTTTGGTTCCAGTTTAACCGCTTGCACCTTCCGACGACAATTTCCTGCTTTAAAGGCAGCAAAAAAATGGCAATTTTATCAACAATCTCGCCAATTTCAAAAACTAGCTTTAAGTGCTGAATTAGAAACTGGTTCCCTAGAATCCCTAACCCCCTTATTAGAAAAAAAAGGCTACAAAGTTTTTCTAGAAAATAACAGTCTCTATGCTCGTAAAGGTCTGATTGGTAAAATCGGTCCGATTATCGTTCATGCAGCCATGTTAATTATTTTAGCAGGAGCGATCTGGGGAGCGTTAACCGGCTTTTTCGCTCAAGAAATGGTAGCTAGTGGCGATAGTTTTCAGGTTAAAAATATTATTGAAGCTGGACCATTATCTAAAAATTCTCTCCCTAAGGATTGGGGGATTAAAGTTAATCGTTTTTGGATTGATTATAGTCCTCAAGGTGATATAGAACAATTTTATTCTGATTTGTCGGTGATCGATGATCAAGGACAGGAGATCGATCGCAAAACTATTCAAGTTAATCAACCTTTGCACCATAAAGGGGTGACTTTTTATCAAACCAGTTGGGGAATTGCTGGGGTAAAAGTACAGGTGAATAATAGTCCAATCCTACAGCTACCGATGGCTAGTTTAGACACCAAAGGTAATGGACAAATCTGGGGAACTTGGATTCCGACTAAAACCGATCTTAGTGAGGGAGTTTCTCTTTTAACCAGAGATTTACAAGGTACGGTAATTGTCTATGATGCTAAGGGAGATTTAACCTCTGCTGTACGAGAAGGAATGACGATTCCTATCAATGGAGTTAATCTAAAAATAGTCGAATTAGTGGGCAGTACAGGGTTACAAATTAAGGCAGATCCGGGAGTGCCTATTGTCTATTTAGGTTTTGGTTTATTGATGATGGGAGTGGTAATGAGTTACTTTTCCCATTCCCAAATTTGGGCTTTACAATCGGGCGATCGCTTTTATATTGGTGGTAAAACTAATCGCGCTCAAGTCAGTTTTGAACGGGAAATAATTGATACCATTGAAAGGCTAAAGTTAAAGTAGAATTGACGTTAATCTGGTGTCGTTTCCCGATAAAAAGTTCTGTTTATCTATCTATTGCCTATTGCCTCTTTTGCCTTTTGCCTACCCTAACCAAGAACTTAATTTTGTTCAATTACTTATATGCCAGAATTGCCAGAAGTAGAAACGGTGCGTCGCGGGTTAAATCAAGTGACCCAGGGCAAAAAAATTATCGGTGGGGAAGTATTATTACAGCGTACCCTAGCCTATCCTAATTGCGAGGTAACTTTTCTGCAAGGAATTGCTCAGACCACGATTACCAATTGGCAGCGCCGAGGCAAATATCTCCTCGCCAATTTAGATAATGGTAGCAGTATCGGGGTTCATCTGCGTATGACCGGACAATTGCTGTGGGTAAAAGATACCACTCCCCTCCCGATTCATACGCGCTTACGCTTCTTTTTTGCCAATCAGCAAGAATTGCGCTTTGTCGATACCCGCACTTTCGGGAAAATTTGGTGGATTGCCGCCGATAAAACCCCAGAAACTGTGATTACCGGTCTCAAAAAACTGGGACTAGAACCCTTTGATCGCAATTTTACCGCCGATTACCTCTATAGTCACTGTCAAAAAAGTCGTCGTCCGATTAAAACTTTTCTCCTCGATCAAAATGTAGTCGCAGGAATTGGCAATATCTACGCAGATGAAGTTCTTTTTAAAAGTGGCATCCATCCTCAAACTGCCGCTAATCTCTTGAAAATTGAGCAAATAGACTTATTGACAAAAAACATTATTTCTGTGTTAGAAACGGCGATCGCTGAAGGTGGAACCAGTTTTAGCGATTTTCTCCACGTTACGGGAGTTAATGGCAATTATGGGGCGATGGCCTGGGTTTACGGTCGTAATGGCGAAAATTGTCGCCTTTGCGGTGCAACTATTGCCAGAATTAAATTAAGTGGGCGCTCGGCTCATTTTTGTCCCCAGTGTCAAGTCTCAAGGGGAGAAGGGAGAAAAAGCTGATCACTGATTAGGGGCTGTGGCTTGAATTTTGTTATTTTCGTCGGCTAGGGTCTGAATCTCCTGTCTGTAAGCAAAAGGAGCGCGACTGAGAGCATCTTGAAAGAGGGGTTGAGCCTCTTGATTTTTGCCCTGTTCTTTCAGTACGATCGCTGTCGCTAAAATTGGTCGGAAATCGTTAACATCCATCTGTTGAGCTTGTTTATAGGCTTTTAAAGCTTCCGGATAATTTTGCTGATCGAAATAGATTTTGCCTAAAAGTAACTGAACGGAAACGATATCGATTAAACTAGCAGGATTATTGGGATCGGAAGCAGCTTTTAAAGCGCGATCGAGCGTGTCTTTGACCAGACTAATCGCCTCGATCGGGCGGTTTTGGCTAAGAAATAAATTAGTTAATCCAGTTAAGGCCCGCAGCTCTTGGGGATGGGAGGCTAAAAGGGCGCGATAACTGCCTGTGGCTCCTGCATAGTCCTCTATTTGCTGTTTCGCTTCCGCCAAAAGTAGCAGATAATCGGATTGTTGGGGGTTAAGTTGCGCTAATTTTTCTAAAGGTTCGATCGCTTGCCTTAAATCGCCCTGCTGTAAGCGAGTATCTAATAATCCCCGCAAAGCCGTCTGATTATCGGGTTCGCGCTCTAAAACCATCTGATAACCCAGTGCTTGACTGGCTAATTCCTCTTGTTTGACTGCGGACAGATGACTCTGGCCCGAGTGCCGCTCACTCTGGAGAATAGAAGTCAATAGCGGCATAATCGAGAAAGACAGCAAAGCAAATAACATCAGGACGAGACCGATGGACAGCCAACGACGGTTAGAGAGAGAGGCTTTCATAGACTGGGGTGCGAGGGGACAGACAGGAAAATGTTATGGAAATCTGGAGATTTGATCAGGGGATCGATCGAATTGGCCGCTCTTTATCTCAAATGTCGGGGTGAAGACCCGAAGCGCTTAGTGCGACGGGATGAAACCCCAGCCAATATAAAACAGCACTTCGACACATTTCGACAGGCTCAATGTAAAGGCTCAATGTAAAGGCTCAGTGACACGAAGCAAGATTAAAAATAAGCGTCCAGTCTCCTGACAAAATCTCGAATAACTTCTTCTTTTAAGGGTCTTGACCTACTCAGGCCAAATAGCTACTATATGAGTATAGCGGATAGGGTAATCAACCGCTCTAAAAACCCATGTAGTCTAACCACTATGCTATCTGCACCTTGACAATTAAAGATATAGGGTTCTACTCAATAGTTCTAGTTTCTCAACTGTGAGTAGGTAAAATCTTTACAGGAACTAGACAAAGCAGTATTTGAAGCTAACGTTTCAATTCAAGCAAATTTTGTACCCCCCCTTGCTCCCCCGACGTCGGAGGGGTTGGGGGGGGACTATCGTAGGGCATACGAAAAGTAATGCTTGGGGAGAGAACCACCTCTGGGTTGGATAACGCAAGGTATCTAGTTTAAGTGGACTCGTTGAACCAAGAATCCCTCGCTTTTAGCGACGGGAGTGTCAATGAGTACAATGGGCAGACAGTCAAGACTCAAAAGGGTTTTGACAAGGTTGACAGTAAAAAGATCATCGAAAATTTTGGGTCTGAAACCCCGTCGTTCTAGGTTGGCTTTACTGTTAAATATTAACACATTTACGGAATATATGCTAAAATGCTCCCCATGGAAAAAGCCTACTCGTTTCGATTTTACCCAACACCAGAACAAGAGTCGCTATTGCGGCGCACTTTGGGCTGTGTAAGATTAGTTTACAATAAGGCTCTCCATCTCAGAACACAATCATGGTACGAAAAGCAACAAAGAGTAGGATATACTGAAACTTCTTCAATGCTAACCGAGTGGAACAAGCAAGAAGAAGTAGACTTTCTCAATAAAGTTAGCTGTGTACCTTTACAACAAGGGTTAAGACACCTACAAACAGCTTTTACCAATTTCTTTGCTGGTCGTACTAAGTATCCTAACTTTAAGAAAAAAC
>NZ_JADBTZ010000378.1:0-15885 GCF_020245885.1 Microcystis sp. M165S2
CAGGTGGTCAATTACCTAATTTTCAGGGAAAAAGTCCCTGAATTTTCCCCCCAATCACTCCAAGGGTCGGCACTTTTTGAGGGAAAAAAAGTCTAAAAACCTTGTTGGATAAGGTTTTTAGATTTATTCAGCAAACCCTATTTAGGGTTTGCGGCAAAAAGTTTGTTGGTGGGGGCAGGGTGTAGGGTGTAGGGTGTAGGCTGTAGGCTGTAGGGTTTTACCCATTTTCAGGGAAAAAGTCCCGGAATTTTCCCCTCGATCACTCCAATGGCCGGTACTTTTGGATTTCAAAAAGGTCTAAAAGTCTTATCGAACAATGTTTTTAGATTTATTCAGCAAACCCTATTTAATTTTTGATTCAATACAAATACATCTAAAAAGAGATTTTAGATTTTTTCAATACCATCTATAACTCAAGTGCCATACAATAACATCATCTTCTTGACCGTAGCCATCTCGATCATGTTATTTTTTCTCAAATCGCCAGTGACGGAAAGCAAGACCAGCATTAAACCGAAAAAAGTCAATCCCAATCGAGTCCGCGATCATCTGGCCAATGAACGCACCTATCTGTCTTGGATGCGAACAGCGATCGCATTAATGGGTTTTGGTATGGTTATTCTGCGCTTACGGGCCTTTCATCCTCCTCTGGTTCCCCGGCCAGGTTATGGCTGGAAATTAGGCTTAATGTTTGCTTTAGTGGGTTTATTGACCGTATTTTTGACCACAGCCCATTATTTTACAGTCAGACGAGATATAGATGAAGATACCTACGAACCAGCCGATCGATGGGTGCTACTATTTAGTTTAGCGATCGTTATTCTCGGTGCGGGAATTATCTATTTTGTCGCCACCAGTCCCGATCTGTTGATGGGTAGTATGATGACTTTCGAGTGAACTCTGGGGATTAGGTGGGTTGGAGTAAGCGCCAACTGACCGTGACCAGAAGACTATAAAGCAGTATTTTTAGGGCATTTTTGGGCAAATATTCCGATAATCTTGCTCCCAATACCACCCCCGGTATCCCACCCAACCAGATGGGAAGTACCAGATTCCAATCTACCGTTCCTAATCCCAGATGACCGATGGAAGTACAAGTTAAGAGGATGGAAGCTTGCGATAGATCTGTACCGACTAATTTGCGAGAATCAAGCTGAAAAAAGGTCATCAAGACCAATGCAAATAAGGAACCACTGGAAATACTGGTTAAACCGACCAAATAGCCTAAAATTGCCCCTAATACCGTTGTTTTTATCTGACCCGATCGAGTGGTTAAATCTAATTTTGGCCAGGACCAAGGGGACAAATCGGGAAAAAATAAGGAGATTAGTAGTTCCAGGGCCGCTAGGACAGTCACGATCATCAAGACAAGACCGATGATATGAGGCAACCATTGATCGAGATTGAGGGAGCTATTCTGCTGAAAATAGCGAAAACCGACTAATCCTAACAGAGAACCGGGTACACTGCCAATTACTAGCCATTTTACCACTTCTAACTCGATCGTTTGCTGTTGCCAGTGACGAACAGTGCCGACCACTTTCATCAACCCGGCCGCTACCACATCGGAACCCACTGCGGTGGTAGCGGGAACCTGAAATACAAAGATCAATAGGGGTGTAATCAAGGATGAACCGCCAATTCCCGTTAATCCCACGACAATTCCGATAAAAAAGCTAAATATTGTCAATAAAGAATAGTCCATTTTTGCCTCAGTTGTCTCTTTTCTCCGGTGCATTTCTGGTCGTTAAGGGACAAAATTAGTTAATTAAGCCTTTAAAAGAGCAAAAAACAGTAATGGTAAGCTTTTATCGCTGTTTAATCTTTTTAGTCTCTGTTTACAACCAGTAATCTCCGAATCGAAACTTAATTTTCTTGCTATCTTGTAAAATATGAGTGTATTTTAATACGATTGCGATTGAATCATAGTTAAAATACTGTCAAACCCTATACATTTTTTTGCCAGAGGATTACCCACCGTGAGCATCATCATCGAGCAAGTATCGAAAAAATTCGGCACCTTTACCGCTTTAGACCACATCAACCTAGAGATTAAATCGAATCGTCTGGTGGCACTGCTGGGGCCGTCCGGTTCAGGAAAAACCACTCTCCTGAGAGCGATCGCAGGATTAGAACCCCCCGACACAGGCAAAATTATCATCAACGGCAAAGACACAACCAATTTAAATGTCAGAAAAAGGAATATTGGCTTTGTTTTTCAGCATTATGCGCTTTTTAAACACCTGACGGTGCGTCAGAATATCGCTTTCGGTTTAAAGATTCGCAAAGCTGCCCCGAACTATATTCAAGAACGAGTGGACAATCTCTTGAGTTTAATTCAATTGCAGGGATTAGGCGATCGCTATCCGGCCCAACTATCCGGGGGTCAACGTCAACGGGTTGCCCTGGCCCGGGCTTTAGCGGTGGAACCGGAAGTATTATTATTAGATGAGCCTTTTGGGGCCTTGGATGCCAAAGTTAGAAAAGAGCTAAGGGTTTGGTTGCGGCAGTTACACGAGGAGGTTCATGTCACCAGTGTTTTTGTCACCCACGACCAGGAGGAAGCCATGGAAGTGGCCGACGAGATCGTAATTTTCAATGCGGGTAAAATCGAACAGGTGGGGACTCCCGATCAGGTGTACGATCATCCTGCCTCTGCTTTTGTGATGAGTTTTATTGGCCGGGTGAATGTTTTGCCACCGACCTCGGCTGCACTGTTCGAGCAGCTCGGAGGGGGTACTAACGGAGTCAAGATTTTCATTCGTCCCCACGACCTAGAAATTCTCTCTTTTCCCAATGGGTCTAGCATTGAGGCAAAAGTCGAGCGCATTATCCATCTGGGTTGGGCCATCGATGTGGAATTAATTCTACCGGATCGCTCTCTCCTGATTGCCCATCTGAATCGAGAACAACTGGCTCAACTGCACCTCCAAGTCGGGGAGCAAGTTTATGTTCGTCCTCGGGATGCTCGCGTTTTTGCTTAAAAGTCACCCTTATTGTTAGCACCTGACGGTCGCAGGATGAACAGCGATTATTTCCGGGTAACGGCTAAAATCGTCAACATTAAAGGTCAGAATATGTGTAAGGTCATGAACGCACATGGCTGCTACTAGCTTCGCATCATGTACCTGCACACCCTTGACTGAATAGGTGAAGACCAAGCGTTCCCATTCGGGATAAATAGCGGGCAGATCGTCAATAATGGGAAAAAGTGACTTTAGGCGATCGATTTCCGCCTTGGCTGCGGCCACTGTGCGTCCTAAACCATTTCTATTAATTGGACGGGTGTAAACGTTCCAAAACTCGATTAAATTCTGTGGTGCGATATAGAGTTTTTCTCCTTGTCCCAATAATAGACTTGTCGCACCCACAGCATCGCCATACATGATGTGATCGGGTTCCGCACTTCGCAATAAGACATTAGTATCAACTAAAAAAGTCACAGTCACTCATCGTCATAGATACTATCGCGACTTACGGCATAGTCGGATAAAAGTGCGCTGCCTCGATCGTGACTACTTGCCCAATCCCGAAAAGCTTGCGCCCGTTCCGTCGGTGTTGCCGTCTCGTAAAAAGGTGTTTTTGGCTCTATCAGTTGTTTTAGCATTTTCTCCAAGAGAATTTCTACCTTTTCTGGTGATTGGTGGCTAATTCTTGCCAAAATCTCGGCAATTGCCTTTAAATCTTGCTGATGGGCTTTTTTAAAGTCTAGCAGCATTTCCGATCCCTCCCCATCTAGCGATCGCTGAGAAAAAGGAGTAATTTCCATAGATATCGCTCTCCTTGAAAACCGCTAAAACTTGATTCTGCCATAAAAACTTTTTTTAGAACAGATTGGGATCGACACCGATCGCCCCTTCACCGTCCGCATCTTGCAGGTTAGCACCTTCTAACCGAGCATTAGTGAGATTGGCTTTCTCTAAGTCAGCTTTTTGCAGATTGGCGTTGGTTAAGTTTGCTCCTTGCAGGTTGGCTTTTTCTAAATCTGCACCTAAGAGATTGGCCCCGCTTAAATCGGCTCCCGCTAGGAGAGTTTTGCCGAGGTCGGCTCCCTGGAGATTAGTCCCTTTGAGGTTAGCACCCTGTAGGTTGGTTCTTTCTAGATCCGTTTGGCTGAGGTTTGCTCCTTCTAGATTGGCCGAGGACAAGTTTAAATCTTTGAGGCTAATTCCGTTAAAGTCACAACCGACACAGGCGTTAGTTTCCTGTAGTTTTTGCAGATTATCGGCGGCAGCTGGCTCGACCAGAGTAATTTTTGCCGGTGCGCCGCCAGTGGGGGTAACGGCCCTAGCGATGGCAGGGTGGAAGCAAGAAAAAACTGTGATTAGTAATAGACAGAAGGCTGTCAGTAGCGTCGGTTTCATCGTTTTTGATCTCCTTGAGTGATCTTTTTGAGTCTCTGTTTTCACTCTAGGCAATGGCTTTAATAAAAACAAATATTCTTTGTTTTCAAATCCATAAATTCCCTTTATGCAAAGCTGGGAAACTCCCTCGCCGTTCCATCACTTTTATTTAGGGCTTGCTGAATAATGGTAAAACCCTTTTAAAATAAAGCTTTTGACCTGTTAAAGTCCGATGTTAGTGCTGCGAAAATAGGATTGGGACTTTCAAAAACCTTGCATTATCCTTCTTGTAGTACATCGCTTGGTACAAAAAACAAGGGCAACAAAGCCTGAAACTCCTGACTCCTGACTCCTGACTCCTGACTCCTACCCCCACCGAAAAACTTTTTCAGCAGACCCTATTTATTAAAACGACAATTAAGAATATTTGCTTTTATGCTTGTCCCGTACCTAAGTTGATGGTGGCGATCTCGTTAAGTTGGGGCTTTTCTAGGCGTGTTGTGGTGGAATAAGTCTAGCAGCAAGGGATTTTCTCAATTTTTTAGGAGCGTGTCAACCGTTATACTCCGGGACAATGGGCGACTGTGACATAATTTGTGACTAGGTACGGTAAGAGTCGCTAGTGAACCCCGTTAGCCTTGGAGACTTCCTTGCTAGACACCATTTCCACCCTATCCCCAAAACTAACAGCGATCGAATCCCCGGGAAATCCTCTCCCGAAAGTTGCTACTTGTTCCTCTACCTGTCGTTACTGTCGGTTTTATAAGTTTCAGGGGAGAGGAAATGGCTATTGTCAACGCTTGGGAGTCCCTGTTCACAGTCATTGGCGCGCCTGTCCTTTAATTTGTCCACCTTTTGCCCCTTCTTGGGAAAGGTCGGAAAATGGGTAATTCTAAGTAGTTATCTGGATTTTACCGCCTGTATCGAGCAATTTTCTCCCCATCCCGCTCCGTCCGAGGATGGGGTTTTAATCGAAACCGATGCTTTCCACTCCACCGCTATCGGGACTGGTGGCGACAAAATAGAGAATTCCCGACCCTAGACAAGCGATCGCTATACTAAAGCAAATAATCCAGACTTGAGCAGGTTCGTAGCTATTACTATCGATCGCCCGACGGATGAGAAAATAGTGGCGCGTGGCGATGACAACGGTTAATAATCCCACCATAGCGAAGACAAAACCCAACAACCAACCTAGTCCTAGAGATGACGAAGATGCCGTCCGTAAACGCAAAATGACCAGACCAAAACCCATCAAAGCGATCGAGGCGCGCATCCAAGACAGATAGGTGCGTTCGTTGGCTGAATGATCTCGCCAGTAATCAGGGTTAAATTTCTGCTTTGTCTTTCGGGATTTGAACAGCATAGAGGAGTTCCTCGCAGTGAACTTCAATAAAATCAAGTATTCTTTCTTCTGGTTTTAATAAATTGTTTTTATCATCTAGCCATTAAGGAATCTTAAGTCTTCTTCAAGCCACTTTTTCGCTTATCTTTAGCCAATTCAAGGGACTTGAGCAGATTATCATCCATAAATAGGGGGAGTTTACCGTCCCATCTTTCGATCGCTTTGTTCTGTAAAACTTCTGGACTTAAGGAATCTTGGAGAATGCGATGAGCTGCCGCCTCTCCGGCTCTTCTCGACTTTGTGTGATAATTTTTGCTTATAGAATCGTGAAATGTTTACTGGGAAAGACTTTTAGGACTATTTTGCTGAAGAAACTATCAGTATAGACCCCGTTTCCACACAGAAACCAGAAGAGCCCCTCTCCCTTAGCCAGATTGATTTTTACTTCCGATTCTTTCAAGGCTTTCAACACCATAAAACCTGCTTTTTTAGCTTCCTGTTCGGCAATTTGTTTGGCTTCCACCGCATCGGTAAAGCGATCGGAAAAGTTGACATGAACCAAAGAAATATCATCGACACCGATATGATAATTTTTCATTCTTTCGGTCAAACGAATATCCACTTCCCCTTTCACCTCCTCCCGTTTAGTAATTAATTCTTCGGCGGTATATTTAGCCATAACTGCCTTGAGAATTTCCTCAACTGCTGGATCGATCACTCGTTCAATGACAGCCGCTTCATCGCCAATTTGTTGAAAAATAGTATTAACTTCTGATGCTAAAATATGCCAATTAAGGGCCACATCTGTGAATACTTCCTGTAGGTCTTTGGAGGAAGCTTCGGCCGCTATCTGTTGTTTTTGAATTCTCACACTTAGTTTTTTCACCGTGTTAACAACGGGAATAATCCCATGGATTCCCTCATTAAGTATTCTTTCCTGTACTCGACCGAAGACCATTAAAACCCCTCTAAATTTTGGCGGCTTTCTTCTTTGAGTTGGTGGCTCCAGGCATTGAACCGGCGAACACCGAATACTGTTGCGACTAGCGTACCGAGAAAAATCGCCAAACGTTCCCAAATCGAGAGAGAGTGATAGAGATAATTCGGCATCTGGAATTCGATCGGTGCGGAGATGCTCCAGGACATACCTCGTCCTGGAGCATTGACGATAACTTTGGCTTGATGGATGGTGAGCCGATCGGCGGTTGGTTGTGGATAGCTGATCTCGTATTCTCGGAGCGCGGTCAGGAACTCTCGTAATCCTTGGCTCACTTCTTCAGCTGAACGCGGGAATCGGGCAATTCCGCCGGTCTCTTTAGCGATCGCTGTCAATCGAGATCGATCAACGATAAACTCGCGGATATCTTCTCCCGAAGGAAGCTGACAGTAGGTAAGGAGAGTATCCACCGTGAGAGGGCGGCTGTGTAACTCCTGGGCGCATTGGGCGCGGGCGCGGAGTCGGGTTAGGGATTCGCCGTATCCCATCGTGTGGACGGTGACGTGAGGGGAAAGAGCCAGCAGAGCCCGCGTGGACTGAAAGCGTTGTTCTTCCTTGTTTCGATCGGGATCGGCATCGAATCCATCGGTAAATAGGATCACGCTGAGACGGGGAGGCAGACCCCAAGAATTTTGCTGAAAACGTTCAGAAGTGGTCAGAAATTTGACCGCTTCATCGAGGGGTTGATAGAGATTGGTGGAGGCACAGACATCAACATGGGCTAACTCGGAAAGTCGAGTTTTGGTTGTTTTGTAGGGATAGGCTTCTAGATACTTTTGAATCACTGCCTGATTGACTGGATAGCTATGGGCGCAACCTTCCCCGAAGGGAACTAGGGCAATTTCTACGGGAAGCTTTTCAGTTTCGATCGTGGTAATAAATTTTTGGATTCCCTTGATCGCTCCCTGGAGTTTGACTTGTTGGGATTCATCCCGATTATCCATACTGCCGCTCATATCTAGCAAAATCACTAAATAGGCGGGATCGGGTTTGACTTTATCGGGTGGGGTTATAGTAATTTTCGGGGGAGTCAATCGATATTTAAATTCGGTTTGATTGGCCGCCCTGGTGAGGACGGTAAAGTTATTCGCTTGTAATCCGGGTACGAGCAGGTCACGATGGTCGCGAACTTGTACTTTTAAAGTCACTCGATCGTGGTCGGTAATGGCGCGGAGAATTTTGACGGAGTTCGCCCGGACGGAAGCAGAATCGAAGAAAGTGAATGCGAGAATCGAGAGGGGAAAAAGCAGAAGGTTTTTACCAGATTTTTTAGTTGTCTGGATCGAGAAAGCGATCGCAAAAAATAAATCGGTAATAGCAGGTATTTGTTTTTTCATGGTAGAAAGTCAACATTTGATTGTGATATAAGGTTTCCGATGTATTTTCTGATAACATTCTTCTTTGTATCTGTACTTTATTCTCGACGGGGGTGCTAAGTCTCCATTGTTTTCTCTCTAAACTGAGCTTGGCGGCTATTGCGGGTACATCGGGTAAAAATATATCGGAATCTTCCGCAGAACCGATCTGTAAAGATTGGGAAGTATCGCGAGGAAGTTGGATAGATAATCCTTCTTCAATTTGGGTTTGATCGAAATTCACAATTCTTAAAGAGCGATCGTTAATTTTGGGATAGTTCCCCGATTGGTTATCTTTTCGGGTGCGTCCGAATCCTCTACCGGCTCTCAGTGCGACTTGATAGGTGGGGGTTGTGGAAATGGCGAGCGCCATCCCTAAACCAGCGCCGAAAAAGGTGAATCCTAACAGATCTTCATAACCGCTAAGGGGGATTATTGTTCGGAGAAATTCGATCGCTAGGGCGGCAATTAAACCGGCAAGTAATCCGAAAAGGGCAGATTTTATCGGTCGCTCAAAGGTGTTACTTTTCGCGCCCTCGGTACTCAGCGATCGCCAAGATAATCCCTCGGCTACACCGGCCCCTAAACCGATTAGACTCCAGCCCACTATGCGAACACTTGCTGGGGGGAATTTTCCCTGGTAAATAATCACAGTTAACACTGCGGCGATCGCTCCAGCGATTAAACCAGTTTTTAGAGCGATTTTGAGATAACTATTGCGGATTCTTCGATTCGCTTTGTAGTGAATCGGATTACTCAGATAAATGGTCGTTAGGACAAGGGTAACACTTAAACAGATAGTGACGATCGGGAAGAGAATAAACTCGACGTAAAAAGGGAAAGTGCTTCCAGTAATTGTCTTCGATGCGAATTTAAAGAGGTCTAAGATCACTAAGCTCAGGTTCCAGCCGATCAGCGCTGAAATAATGCCCCCCAACAGATAAAAAACAAGTCTCATTTTTTCAATACTCCCTTCCTGATCCAGTTAAACGTTTAGAGACAAAGTATTCCTAGTATTGACTAGAAAGGTTTCCGCCATAGTCTAATGCTGCTAGTGCGTTCGCAGTTGGGGAATTTTCGGTTTGATCGTTGGGTTGCCCTAGCCTCCCCTCAGATTTCTAAATAATAGCATAATATCCTGTGTCAGGTTCGCCCAAGCTAGGCCGATCAGTCCAGATGAGCGGTGGCTTTTTTGAAGATCGATGAGATGGATTTCGGCTTGGGTGTATATATCTGCGGGAACTTCTCCTTGGCTTACTTGATAAAACAGAGCCGCTAGGCTATAGGCGCGCACTTCGGCGAATAGTCGTGCGAGAAATTCGTATCGTTTTTTAGTAGCATCGGGTAATTTTTTTTGTTGATAGTCTTGTAAAATTTTGTTAAAAAAATGATTGTCTAGTTGACAATATTCTGGATAGTGGATGTGTATGAGTAGTGATTTAGTATAATATTTTGCGGAGTCATAAAAATAATCTGACCAGAAGCTTTTGGAGCGAATTAGTAACCATTGTTTTTCCTGGGGTAGATCGGGAATTTTTCTATTTTTGTATTGCTCCGTTATTAATAGATCATCGATGAGAGCGTATAGTCGCTGTTCGAGGTGGGGATTTTGGTCGAGCGCTTGTTGTTGCATCTCGATGCCCGCACACCCAAACTGTTTATTTCTTCTTCGTTGCCGTAGCCAGTCTAGCCAGTTAGCGATTTCTGGAAATGGTTTTAAAATAGCCAGTAATGCTCGATATCTAGCCGCTGTAATATTATGATTTTTAAGCGCAGTTTTATCAACAATAATTTCCCAGTTCCAATGGTCACTGTCAAGACTAGATAAATAACTGGAGAGGGCTTGTAAGTTTCGTTCTGTATCTTTATTTTTCGCTAGATTTAGTAAACATCGTTTGACTTGGATATCACTGGATATATATTCGGAAACCGTCGAGAAGGATTCGGGAACTTGATCGAACCTAATGACTAATTGTTCCTGATCGCTATCCTGGGTGTAAACCAGAGAGAATTGTTCGGGAATCTCTAACTGAGACACTCGAAAAGCCCAATTTAGGGGACTAGAATCGTTTGCTTGTAGAGACAGGGCTAGGGCATGAAATTCTCGACAATCCTCAAAAGTTATATTGTCTAAATATAATGGAGATCGAGAGTATTTTTTTTCTTGTTCTATTTTTTTGATAGAAATTTTCACCGAATCGGTTGAATATTTTTTTAAAAAATCATGGAGATTTAGCCAAGAACTAGAAGCTTTTGGGGGTGTTTTGGGAGATGAAGAGGAGGGTTGTAGTTGAAAGGTGGGAGAACCTTGAGTCATCCACCATTCTAGCAGCGTTCCGATTCCGTCTGTTTCGCCATCTTGCGAGGGTTTTTCTAACCAGAAATAGCGGTAGCCGATTAGAGGGCGATCGCTGTCATCTCTTAAGGCTGTCGCCACCGCTAATAGGGCATATTTGCCGATTTCTCTAGAGATTAGGGCGATAGTTTGGGGAGGATAACTATCATTAATTCGACAGGCATGATTATGGACGGCATTCGCAATTTCCGGGGGTACTTCCTGATTTTCTCCGCCGATTTCTCGATCGAATCCTGTACTCACATAGCACTCATGTCTTTTAGACCATTTTGGCTCTAGAAGTTTTCGAGAGAATTGATAAATTTCGCATCGATTCCACATCATTAAGCGTCTATTTATCTGGTTTGAATATTTGATCTAGGCAGGCAGAATAGGCGGTATTTGTCTGAGTTTTGCACTGCTGAAAGGCTTTGTATCGAGGGAGAGCGATCGAGTAATTTTCGCTCTCTTTTAGGATTCTTTCTAGGGTATTGATCGCTGTTTTTATCTGCCGATCTTGAATCATGGAAGCGAGAATCGACCAGGTTTTTTCGTCTAAATCCCCTCCTGCCGGCTGAATCTGGTATTGTGTTTGGAACTTAGCGATCGCTGCCGATGCTTCCCCATCCCAAATCTGAGTGCTATCACCCTTATACAATCCTAGCGAGTGGAGAAGACTTTTCCCTAGGGCGATTTCTGGGGCGCTGAGGTGAGGATTGGCTGTCACTTGGTTAGCGGTGTAGGTTTTACCCAGTTTTGCCGGAACTGCTGGTGTCAGTTGTTGAAGGAAGCGATATAAAGGAGCTTTGATAATACTTGATCTTTCTTCTAGCCATGCTTCGCGTTGAGTGCTGGTTTTCCACTGGGAAGCGTTGAAATCGGGCATCTTTTCCCGTAACTTCTTTAGGTTGTCTAGATTTTTCGCTTGCAGATCTTGTCGGCGATCGCCCGATTCTAGGAGATTAAAATATAAGTATAGTTCCCGAACGGGATCGGAGGGAATAATGGCCGATTGATTTGCGGAAATCTTCGGAGAAAATACCCGTCCGAGCGATTGAACTCCCCACAGGACTCCCACCCCCAACACCGTCCCGACTGCCACACTCAACCCTAGACATAACCAAGGATAGTTTTGCCAAAGAATTAGGGCGATTTTCTTGAGAGAATTGGGACTTTTCTCGGAGGATTGTGGAGGAATAGCGGGGGGTCTTTCTAGGGGAATAATTTCGGGGAGGTTCGTGCAGTTTTCCCAAATTTTATCGGGAACTTTACCCGTAGCGAGTTTATAGAAAAAAGCGGCGATCGGATAGGATTTATTCTTTTCTAGAATCCGTGCGATGCTCTCGTAGGACGAGGTATTTTCGGCGGTTTGTCCTTGCTCATGCTGTTTTAAGTCTTCGAGGATTTTCTCGATAAACTCATCCCTTTCTTGAGGGGGTAATTGTTCTTTTTTGAGATAGGCTCGATCGAGCTTTCTAAACAGATCGTTGGTGTAGATTTCTAGAGATTCTTTCCAGAGTGAGGAGTAGTCGATAAGTAGCCATTGAATTACCTTTTCTGATTTCTGGGAGAGGTTCGATCGCAGTAGGAGAAATAACCGAGCGATGAGTTGATGGAGTCTTGTTTTATTCTTGGCTAATATGGCCGAATTTCTAGAATACAATTGTATCAACTGCTGCTGTTGATCGAGTGCTTTTTTCGCTTCTTGAGTAACGGGTAATTCGGATGGCTGGAAATGAGTCAATAAGGCTGAGGGAAGAAAGCGAGAGAAATCCAGCAATTTTTGAGGTGCGGGAGATCCTGGTGCTTGTAGGCTATTGAGCCAATCCGAGACAGTAATCGTTAAGTCAGTATGCTGTAAATTGGGATTTAATAGTAAAATCAAGGATTTATAAATCCTTTCCTCTTGGGTGTGCTGTCGTTGCTCCAGCCAGGTGCTATCGATCAGAGTTGCCCAATCCCATCGAGTGCTATCGGTTTTTTCTAGTTCTGACACTAATATATTTAGGTTTTTATCAATTTCTTTGTCTTCTGAGAGTTCTTTTAATGCTCTTTTTAAACTTTGAATTGATTGAACCTGTACAGGGGAAGTATCTAGTATATCTTGCCCAGTTTTATGGGGAGTTAATGCGGTTGGGATTTTGTTGACATCGGAATTGATCTGACAGTATTCTTGAGTAGTGCAAGCGATTAGGGTAAATTGATTAGGATTTTCTAAAACAGTGACCTTCCACGCCCAAGCGATCGGGCGATTATATTTTTGTTTGAGATATCGAGAAAAAAAATGCAAATGCCAATAACTAGGAATAAAGCTATTGCTAGGAGTAAAAATATGAGGAGTTTGTTGTACTTCTAAAGCAAGTTGCTCAAATTGACGAACTTTATCGAAATCATGAGGACTGTGAAGAATCGCTGAATAATATCCCTGTCCACGATTCTGTTTCTGAATATCTCTGATTTCTGAATAAGGCTTTAGCTCGAAACGGGGTCGCTTGTTCTTGTCCCACCATCTTAGGAGAGTTTCCACGGCATCTATCTCTCTATCTAGGGGCTTTTCTAGCCAGAAATAACGATAGCCTACCAGAGGTCGATCGCAATCATCTTTTAGGGGAGAGGCTACCGCTAAAATCGCGTATCTATGGATTTCTCGTGCTATGAGGGCGATCTGTCCTTCATCCGGGGGATAACTATCGTTAATCCGAAAACAGTGGCTATTGACCGCATTTTCAATGGGGGTAGGAGTCTTCTCATAGGTTCTTAAGCCGATTTCTTTGTCGAATCCAGTAGAAACCCATCGATCGCCCTGTCTTTTCGGTTCTAGTAATTTCCGAGAAAATTCCTTGATCGCAATGGAATTACTCATAGTTCTTTTAATCCTCTAGGTCTCTAAGTTGGGGATGATCGGTACCCGTATGTAACCAGTAAATTGGTGCCATTAATCCCAAGGGTCGCCACACTTTCGGGTTGTCGATCACTCCAGAAGTCACACCACCTTCACGACTGGTGACTTGAACATTGGCGAGAGGAGAGTCGGGAGATGCTCCCGGTTTCATGCCAAATGCCGAACAGAAAAAATACTGGACAGGACAGGGCCACTCTTTTCCCCAATTTTCTAGTAATTGATAGGTTTTATTAAATTTTAGCTTCATAAATCCGTGGATATCCTGCCGATAGATTCGCATTTTAGATTGTTCGGCTTTGGTAAAGGCTAAGGCGATCCGATACTGGGAAAGATTTTGATTTTTCTCTTTTAGTCGCCACTTTAATTGTTGTTTCAAGGTGGCCAATCCCTGGGCGTACTTTTCATCTTCTGTGAAGAAAGTACCATCGAGTAGGATGAGTAATCCTAGGGCAGACGCGCATTCTTCTAGATACTCTTCGATTTCGGAAGTTTTGCCTTCGGATAGTTTTTTAAATAATTCCCCGGCAAAGTCTTTACAAATTATATCGATCGCTTGTCCCCCTTGCCAGGTAGGCCTCATTTGAATCGAGAGGTTATACGTGGGAATTTCGCTCGGATTGCTCGCTAGATAGGTCGCCATTAACATGGCATTTTTTTCTAGGAGATCTTTCGCCATAGCGATCAGTTTAGCCGTATCGTCGTCGCGAGGGATCACCTTCTCGATCGGACTATCGGATTTCGCGTTCGGCCAGTAGGCTAACGCGGATAGATAGGTGGTTTTGCCCGATGCCCTCGGCCCGATGATCCGAAATTCGGTAGGCTGAGAATCGGCGTTTTTTGGGGGTTGTTGACGACTCCACATAATTATTCTTCGAGTCGAATGCCGGTCGCTAACCAGTATAGCGGAGGAATCAATCCGTAGGGATGCCAGCGATCGGGTTCTCGTAAATAGGCGTTTTTTTCTTCCGGGGAACCGTCGTCGGGTAAGTAGCAATTCGGTCGGGGATCGAAATCTCGATCGCGACGACTCCCCAACACCCCGAACGCGGAACAGGCAAAGAATTGTAACCGGTCTGGGGGTAAAGTTTTGGTGAGATGTTTATAGGTTTCGGGCAATCGTACCTCGAATAAATCCTCGTCGGGATCGAGACGACAGGGCCAGAGTTCTCCCCGTTCGCATTTAGCCATGACGACGGCGATCCGCAGTTTTTTAATTTCTGGGTTGCGAAATTCCCGCTCGCGAATTTCCTCGCACAGCTTGGTAAACGCGGGTAGATATAGAGATGTGTCGCGTTCTGGTTCCCAATCGGTCATCATCACCATCCAGCTTACGGTCGTAAATAGGTCGTCAACCCAAGGGGCAATTTCTCTCCATTGATGAGGGATGGGAATATGTTCAAAAAATTCCCCTGGGAAATCTTTCGCGAGGAGTTCTAGTTCGATGCCCGATCGCTTTTTCCCCGGTGGGATTTTGAGGAGAAAGTCATAGTCCTTGAGGTTATGGAGTTGACTGGCATCGAACGCGTCTCCCGCCATCTTTGCTTGCTGTTGAAGAAGATTCCGCGCGAGTCTCCGTAGAGTTGTGGCTTCATCATTGCGAGGAATCACTTCTAAATCGGGATATTTTTGTAGTAAACCTTGGGGACGGGCAGCTAAAGTGGCGAGATAGGTGGTTTTTCCCGAACTTCTCGCCCCGATCACGCGAATTTCTGTAGAGGCTTTAGGCATTGGCGAAATAAGCTCCTAAATAGACCCAGGGTAATTCTAAGAGAGTTGGATAGTGAATGGTGGTGACGAAAAATTTTGGATTGAGGTAGGGAGGGTGGGAGTTATGTTCGCGGATAATATCATCGGCTGGGGAAAAATAGGTCTCTCGGATATGATCGTCGTGTTTACCCCAGAGAAAGGAAGTTTTTGTGTCGTATTGCCAGGTGTTTTTTTCCTCCTCTAGGTTATGAAATAGATCGGCTTTATGGATGGAGATTAAAATATGTTGTACTCTAGGACAGTGCGATCGCAAGAGAGCGAGACGTTCCTTAAGTTGTTTTTTCCATGTCTCTGGGTCGAGAATTTCCTCGAATTCGGGAGTATCTTCTATTTCTTTAGTTCGACTTCGATATCGGTAGGGAGGTAGGAGAAGTAAAACCGCTTGACTTTGACCGAGAGTGTGTACTAGATCTTGATATGCTTCCGGGTTGCTTTCTTGCCACGCGGGTTTAGACCAGGCTTCCCCAGGGGTATCGATCCACCGAACTCGCACCTCTCGTTCTGGACCGGAGGGAAGATTGATTCTCAGCAGGAGAGATTCTTCTTCTTTTTGAGAAGTTCCTGCCAGTTTTTCAATACTATCATTGGACAGGGTAGCGATTTTACCTCCAGGGCCAGAAGGGATCACTTGAACATTTTCGGTTCCTTTGGCTAGGGTAATGACCATACTGGTCTTACCAACACTTTTATTACCAATAATGATGGCTCTTCGTTACTCTTTATGCTAAATCAACAGACAAGATGCCAAGATAACATACTTCTAACCCAAAAATTCCGAAAGTTTCTAAAGCCATAGCCTCTTCGTTTTATTAGTTTAAGTTTATTGTTGATTCCCTCGACC
>NZ_JADBTZ010000379.1:0-3674 GCF_020245885.1 Microcystis sp. M165S2
CTCAGCAATACCGATGACCCCGAACAGGTGTTAAGTCAGGTGTCCCGTTCTCTAGAAACTATCTCCCAAAAACAGGTGCAAAGCAATCTCGCAGCCGCTACCAGTATTCTCGCTGGGTTAGTATTAAATCGAGAGACGATTAAAAATATTCTTCGGAGTGACATTATGAGAGAATCCGTCATCTATCAAGATATTTTAGAGGAAGGCAGAGAGGAAGGCGAGGAAGAAAAAGCTCGACAAATTGCCATGAAAATGCTATCCGCCGGTTTTTCTATCCCAGAAATCGCCCGATTTACTGATTTATCCCCCGCAACTATCGAGGAATTACAAAGGCAGCAGCACAATTAAAGCTTTTAACTGCAAAGGTAGGGAATTAGGGAAATTTTAACTCATCTCCCCACCCCACACCGGTTAACGACGTTTAGCGAGGCGACGCACCACTAAACCACTACCTAGTATGCCCAATCCGATAATACCAGAAGGTTCGGGCGTGGACACATTACCAATATCACCCGGAATATCAGAAGCAACAAGGCGAAAGTTATCCATTGCAGCATAACCACTGCTTAGAATATCGGTTTTATCCCAAAAAAGCGCCAATTTTCTCCACGGCAGCCTCTAGAATATCGGGATCGTGAACTAAGGCAAAACGCACATACCCCTCACCACCCTTACCAAAACCGGAACCGGGGGAAACAGCGACACCGGTTTGGGCCACCAATTGCCGACAAAAATCGACGGAATTACCCGACCAACTGGGGGGAATTTTCGCCCAAACGTACATAGTGGCAGCCGGAGTGGCAACTGGCCAACCGATGCGATTTAGGGCATTAATAAACACATTCCGGCGTTTTTGGAAGATAGCTACGGTTTCTTTGACCGAATCTTGATTACCAGTTAAAGCAGCGATCGCACCGTTGAGGATGCCCAAATACTGATTAAAATCAACCATGGCTTTAATCTGTCGCAAAGCCATAATTAACTGCGGGTTGCCAATGGCAAAACCGATGCGAAAACCGCCCATATTATAGGACTTGGAGAAGGTAAAAAACTCGATCGAATTAGTTTTAGCTCGATCGGCCTGTAAAATTGACGGAGGAGGCGATGTTCCCGCAAAAAAGATGTCTAGATAGGGAAAATCGTGGATTAAAACTAAATTATGCTGACGGCAAAAATCAACCGCTTTTTGGAAAAATGCTAAAGGCGCGATCGCTGTGGTGGGATTATGGGGATAACTCAAGACCATCAGCTTCGATTGTGCCAGCACTGGCTCAGGAATGTCCTCTAAAACCGGCAGAAAGTCATTTTTTGCCAAAATTGGCATTCCGTAGATTTGACCGCCCGCAAGGACAACACCGCCTAAATGGGAGGGATAACCCGGATCGAGGAGTAGGGCAAAATCCCCGGGGTTGAGAATGGCCAAAGGTAGATGGGCCGTGCCTTCCTGAGAACCGATTAGGGGTAAAATCTCCGTTTCCGGATCGACGGGGACACCAAAGCGATCGCTATACCAGTTAGCGGCAGTTATTCGGAAGTCTCGCGTACCATTATGGAGTAAATAGCCGTGGGTGTGAGGATCGTGGAGAGATTGCTCGATAGCATCGATAACGTGGGGAGCAGCACCAAGATCGGAGGAACCGAGCGAAAGATCGATAATGGTATTACCCGCTTCTCTACTAGCAGCTTTTGCCCGATCCATATCGGCAAAAACGTTGGATTGCAGTGCCTGTAAGCGGTTTGCTAGGGTTAAGTCATTCATAACCACAGATACCTAATTAGCTGACATAGGTATCGATAAAAGATTGTAATTGTTGTTTGCCGAGCGCCCCTTCATGAGTGGCAATAATTTTGTTATCTTTAAAGATGCGTAAAGCGGGAACACCTTTCACATCACATTTAGCCACCGAGTTGGGGTTAGGGTCCACCTCTAGTTTAACTACTTTTAGCTGTTCGCCGTAGGCTTCCGCCACCCAATCGATCGAGGGAGATACCAGACGGCACGGACCGCACCAACTCGCCCAAAAATAGACTAAAACGGGTTTTTCGACCTCAAAAACCTCTTGGTCAAACTTCTGATCGCTAATGACAGTTACGCTACTCACAGTATTTATTTCCTCACCATCGCTACTGATCATCATAGAGGTTCTCGGTAATTTTCGGCAATTATCCACTTCTACGCTTCCTTAAACATTAGGATCAAAGACATCCCGTAAACCATCACCGATAAAATTAATACTTAACACCGTGATCACGATAGCTAGAGCGGGAAAAATGACCAAGTGGGGGGCAGTTGTCAAGTAATCTTTAGCTTTAAATAACATTTGGCCCCAAGTCGGCACATCGGGGGGGAAACCCAAACCCAAAAAACTCAGGGTTGACTCGGTAATAATCGCATTACCCACCGCTAAAGTAGCCGCCACGATAATCATTCCCAAAACATTAGGCAATAAATGCACCCAGATTAAACGGAAAGGACTGGCCCCCAAAGCAATCGCAGCCGAGATAAATTCCATCTCCCGTATTTTTAAGAAATTTCCCCGCACCAATCGCGCCACCGACATCCAGTTTAAACCCCCGATTACCAAAACCACAAGGATAAAAATGCCCGTTTCCGGTCCAGCGATTTTTTTGATACTATCGCGAAATAGATAGACAATCAGTAAAAGTAGGGGCAATTGGGGCAAAGATAGGAATAAATCCGTTAATCGCATCAATAAGCCATCGATCGCACCCCCGTAAAACCCAGAAATAGCCCCGATCGCTGTCCCTAGAATCATCGCCACTATCATAGCAGCAATTGCCACCGCTAGAGAAATTCGACCCCCCACCAAGATTCTCGCCAATTGATCCTGGCCTAGATCATTAGTCCCGAAAAGATGTTTTAAACTAGGGGGAGCCGTAGCTTGACTGAAATCGATCGCATCGATAGGGACTCGATAGAAAATCGGACCGAATAGGACAGCAAGAATAATTATCATTAATGCGATCGCTCCTATTACCGCCGGGGGATCTCGGTAAAAACGTCGCCAAGTATCGATAATTGCAGAAGACAGGGGAGACATAAGCTGTTAAGTGTTTAAATTACTTGTTGAGATAAGGCACTCTTGCATTGGGGGAGATTCCGCTAATCTAAGAATAAGCGGTTTAAATGCGTCTTAGCTTACCAAATACGGAGAAAGTTTGAAGTTTTTTGAGCAGTCTTTACCAGAAGACAATAATTTAATTCATCCTCCACTTTTAAAGGCTAAAATTCAATCTTTGCTACCCAAAAAAGCTGATTTTATTTTACATGATGAATGAGAAACGATTAATGATAGTTGTTATGTTATCCGAATTGAATGGCTTCAAGAATTAGAATCACAGTATATTGGGGATACAGATACGACGTTAGATTGTCTAGAAATATTACCACAAGAGTTGATTAATGTAATGGTTGAATAAGAAATAAATTGTTTCTAAATATAAAACCTTAGATAAAGCTAGGACAATAATCGTAAATCGGGAAAAATATACCGAGAATTAATTGACACAATTAAGTAGGGTTTGCTGAATAAATCTAAAAACCTTATCCAACAAGGTTTTTAGACTTTTTTTCCCTCAAAAAGTGCCGACCCTTGGAGTGATTGGGGGGAAAATTCAGGGACTTTTTCCCTGAAAATTAGGTAATTGACCAC